>MNYA01000353.1:0-6519 GCA_001872985.1 bacterium CG2_30_54_10
TTATCTACTCAATAATTCGGGGAAACTCCATGATTCCTGCCGCAAGAGATTTCTCCATTCGGCCGAAATGACAGCATCGTTTGTCATTCCGAACGAATGTGAGGAATCTCGCCTTATGTTGAGAATCAGCTAATGCCCCTTCTTTTTGAGCAGATTCCAAAATTCAATGCATCTTTGTACAAGGCAGTGATACAAATGAATGCTAACGAAGCTCATCGCCCGGAGGTATCGAAGGGTGGTCACGTCAGGGTAACGCGGATGGCGCTTCGATGCATCAGCGCGAGGCATGCAAATGCAGCATTCATTAATTACACCGTCTTTGAGAGGCTTTTCCATGGTTGTTCCTGTCGTCGTGTTGCATGGTTGCTCCTCGCATGTGGATTGCTTTTCCACACCGGCTGCGGAGGCGGGGGCGGAGGGGGTGGCAGCGGGGCCGGCGTAGATCCTATTGAGGTCGAAGTTCGGGCAGCCCTGGATAGTTTCACCTCAGCGGTTTCTGCGGAGAATGTGGCGGAAGCAAAGGCGTTGCTGAGCCCCAATCTGAAGTATTTTAGCACTGGCTCCACCGCTCCTGATGGCCTCGATCAATTCATGACGCGCCTGACTGCTTTTTTCAGGAACGCAGCTTCAATTTCGCTCGAACTTCAAGGGCTTGGCGTAAGCTCCAATGGAGAGACGGTTGCAGCTACTCGCGGAACCCTGATATGCCATTACCGCGATGCTTCCGGCGCGGAACACCTCCTTCAGGAAGAAGTCGAAATCAATCTTGAGAGGAATTTTCAATGGCAGATCACCTCACTTTCTCGTTTCAACCAAGCAATGATGACGTTCCCGCCTTGAATGAGAAGAAAAAATGTTGATTCGCGCAGGTCTGAAAAATCTGAACGGCTGCCCTGTCGTCACTCTCCGCCCCGAAGGCGGAATCCTTTCCTGGCAAGATTGGATGTGCGATGGCGTCTCCTTGATGACCCTGGCGGCTCCCCTTGAAAATGGCTCTGCGCCACAGCCCGGCTTCGCCGCAAGTGGGGGAGGGGGTTCAGACTTGTTGCCCCGGCCAATCTCCGCGAACGGGCGAGGGGAAAGAAGCCAGGTTCGGGAATCGACTCCTTTGCTGGGGCTTTTTTCCTTCAGATCCGGAAGTATTCTTGCTCGTTTCACCCTTGCGCCCGATGAGCTGAAGGTTTTGTGGGAAGCCCATCGTTACGTCCTTGCTTCGGACGAGCTCGAAAAAGGTCGGCAGATCGAGGGGACGATCCTGAAGCTCGAACCTTGCGACCAGACGGGCAGCTTTTATAAAGGGCTTCATTCGCAGATGTCCGGGGACATCAAAACCGCGATCGTATCTTATGAAGCCGCATTGCAAGCCTCACCAGGCCTTCCACGTATCCGGAACCTGCTTGGCTTTTGCCATCGCCTCGAGGGCCGTCCTTCTGAGGCGGAAATCGCTTATCAGCAGGAAATCGAGCGGTTCCCGAATTTTCCCGATCCCTATTGTAATCTGGGGGCGCTCTATTTACGGACTGAACGCCCGCAGTTGGCCCGAGCTCTTTTTGAACAGGCACTCGAAAGAGACCAGTTTTTTCTAAATGCCCTGTTGCAGATGAGCAGATTTCTTGGGGAAACCCCCAATTCGTCGCCTCGGCTGGCGGCGGCGATCAACTACCGACTCCTGGTCATTTTTCCCGAAAACCCCGCCGTCCAGGAGCAGTTGCTTCTTCTGGCTCGGAGGGCAGGCATTTCCACCCAGGAGTTCGCGGTCAAACTTCGTGTGGAAGCAGGGTCTGTCACTGATCCTCAACTGTTGCGTCTCATGAAGCGCCTGGAAAGCCTTCGGCTTAACGGAGCCTATCTGGCCGTCGTGCGTGGGTTCGGCCTTCTCCTCGAAAAATCGAAAAACACGAACCTTGCGGGGTTCTTTCAACATTGGGTCGGAAAGCGCCTCGCCCTTTTCCCCAGTAATTCTCCCGGTTTTCTTCAGCCCGCGCTTGATAAAGCACAATCCGAGCTTGTCTCAAGCTTTCCGACACTCGTGCAATCAAGCCCAATCAGCGAATCGCCGCAAATCGCCCCTGCCGGCGTCAATGGAGAGGAGTTCTACGAGCTCATTCTCGAGGAAGTGTTGCAGGATGGTCAGATCACCCCGGCTGAATACGTGCTTCTTGGGCGGCTGCGGCATGCGCTCCGGATCGACGAATCTCTCCACCAGCAGATTTTCGCCCGAGCGGCTTCATTTGCCAGCCTTCCGCTGGCAGATGGCGGTGAGGACTTCGACCCGCGCCGCTTTCTCAAAAAGTTGGCGCTGGCGATTTCCCGGGATGGCAAGCTGGATACCCAGGAACAGAAGCTTTTGGAGCTGGCCGGAGAAGTCCTGGGACTCCCGATCGAGACTCTCACTTCCGCGCTGTCGGAGGCCAATTTATGAAAAATAGAACGTCCCCGGAGAAGAAAATTCCCCCCCAAGACCTGGAGCTGATCAAGACTGTTGAAGGCTACCTGACCGAGGATGGCTACCGGTTTCATTCATTGGCTGAAGATTGCATAGAAATGTACCTTCAGGGGAAAAATCTTACGATGCGCATGCTGATTTACGCGCACAACCGCCATCTGGTCGTTCGGGTTCCGGCTTTTATCAGGAACGTGGAATTGCGTGGGACCGAGTTCCTGCTCGAATTGATGAACTTGATGAACGAGTATTTCGACATCAGGTTTGAACTTTCTGCGGACGGCCAAAGCCTTTCAGGCGCCAGCAATCATGTCGTTGAGGACAGCAAGCTCGGAAAGATGCAGTTTACACAGGTTTTGATGGTTGTCGCCTACATGGTCGACGAGAATTACCCCAGGCTTTTGAAGATCCTTTACGGTCAGGCGGGCGTTCCAACGAATGTTCCGACAGATGTCGATGTTGATTCCTCGGAAAAAGAAAGGGTTGGCAATTCGCCTGACGAGGATTCTTCCGAATCTGATGAAGCCTCGGAAGACCCCACGCCTACCGCGGATGAAACATTCAAGAAGCCAAAGATTAATTAGACGGTTTAAAATCGCCAAGGAGAACCCAAGTGAAACTAGCATCAGACAATCGGTTTAGGCTGGCCATCGTTTTTTGGCTTTTTTCAATCTCAATCGCGGGAGCCGCGACGCAAGAGATTCCAGCTTGGTTCTCCATGTCGGCGAAGCTTCAGGCTCCTCCGCAAGTGAATGTTCCTGTCGAGGTCGAGGTTTCCATTGAAGCTATCATAGGCGATTTGAACGACGTTCAAATCGATCTTTTGGTTCCAGCCGGCTGGGCTCCCGCCACTCCGACGGCCCGTGCCGGGGTCATAGAAGCCGGCAAGAAAGCGAAGTTTTCCTTCACGGTGACGCCTAACAACCCGTTGCCCAATGGATCGATCGTTGCCGAAATGCGTTCCCAGGTTCCAAAAGCCGCCATCAAGGAGAGCATCCGGGCATCGAAAAATCCACAATTCCAGTCCATGCTGGACCGGGTCACTGCAATGCCCGCGATCGGAGAAGGTTTTTCCGACATCTCATTCGCCCTTTTCGCCGAAGAAGGTTTCTATCCGCTTACCGGCGATATGTGGATCTGCTACGACGATCGCCTTAAACCCGAAGGAATGACCCGTGGCCCGGTTTTTTTTCGGGAGACGGTAATCACACCTTTCCAGGCCCAGACCGATGTAGAGATGTACGACAAACTTGAAAGGCTTTTGAAAAGCGATCCAACGGTTGGAAAGAGCCTCGAGGGAACAGGGGTAGACCTTGTTCGAAAGAAAGCTGACCAGATGCTCGGTCTTTACATCCTGGGAACCGAAGCCTTCCTGAAAGGTGATTTCCTCCCCGCCCACCAGTTCCTGAACAGGCTTCAGGACGAGCTTGCAAGCGCTTCGCCCGGGATCTCCCACATTCTGGCGATTCCCGCAGGAAATCTTAGAGGCCTCGTTTTCTGGGCCCAAGGCGACAGAAAAGCGGCTGAAGATTCGCTCCGCAAGACCTTTTACCTCGATCGCAAGGAAATGGCCCAACGCTACGTTCTACGCAACATCGGACTTCTGATGCTGGATTCCGCAGACAAGGCAACCGCCCGGGAGATGTTTCGATTGGCGCTGGATCTCAAGCCGTCCTACTCGCTTCTCCAGAATGAATTCAATAAACTGAAGAAGCTCTGACATTCCCATGGATCCGCTTCGGACGCTTTTTTCGGATCTCCATTCCCCGGATCCATCGATCCGCTTTTCGGTGTTGTCCAGAGTGGAAGACATCGAGTGGAACGAAGAGCAGATAGCCTTTCTCAAAGGGCTAGCCGTCCAGGAGAAAGATCCTGGAACGCGGTTTCACATGCAGAAGATCCTTGCCAGGATCCAGCGGGAGAAAGGAGGCAGCCAACCTCAGTCTCAACCCCAGTCCCAACCTCGGTCCCCACCCCAGTCCCAACCTCGGTTCCAACCTCAGTCCCCCCTTCAGTCTAAAGCCCAGGCACAGCCCCCCTCTCAGTCCTCGACTGCAAAGGATATCGAAGGACTGCTGAAAAATCCGAATCGTGACGATCTGAGCCTGGCCTTGCTGCTTGATTCGGTTCACGGATCTGAAGCACAATTGGTCGCGATATCCCTTCGTGAAACCACCTGGACCGATTTTCACCCTGAAGTGCTTCCATCGATTCTTCGTTTTCTCAAAAAACATGGGTCGTATGAAGATATACGGACTATCGAGAATCTTTGCCGACATCCCGACCCTCGCGTTCTGGCAGCAGCGGTCGAAGCGCTCGAAAAGCTCAGCCCTGAGCGGCTCAAGGATCTGATCGTTCCGCTTCTGGTCAACCCAAGTCATGGGATTCGATCGAGGGCAGTTCGCCTGCTTCATCGCTGGGATCCCCAGGAAGCTCTTCGCCATTTTGAAGCGATGCTTTTTTCCGACGACGCGAACGACAGGCAGGCAGCGCTTTTCCACGCTTTCTTTTTTCCGTTCCCCGATATTGAGCCGTTGATGCTCAAATTTTTAGGCATCGAGACCGATCCTGGAATGATAGAAAAAGTCGGGTTTCTGTTCCGTGCTAACCCCGCTCCTGATGAGCCTCTACGCCTTCTCGAAGCCAGAGAAGCAAGTCTTGGTGAAAAGAAGCGGTTAATCGGGGAGATTCTTGCAGGGGTAGCAAACTCTCTATTCCAAGCCGGGTTGGTGAAAAAGCGGCCTGATGATCTGATGGCTGAGCTCGAAGGGATCTTTTTCCGGCGCAAGGCCTTTCAGCTTATGGAAAGCTGCCAGTTGTCCTTGAACTCGACCGAAGTTTCGGAACGTAAAGAAGCCGCTTTGCGATTATGCGAGCTCGTTCAGCGCGGCTTCCGGGACGCGGCTCCCATCGTCAAAGACTTTCTGGTATCCGAAGCAGACCCATTCGTGAAATCCGTTATCCAGGGGCGATTTTTGGATATCCAATCGCCTCAGAAGACCGAAGATTATGACCTGACGAAACTATCGGTCGAAAAGCGCTCGCGAGCGTTGGCGGCGCTCGACAAAAACCTGATCAAGCTGGTCAGGCCTTGCCTACCCACTTTCGTCAAGTCTTGTTCGTCCGAGGAAAAGATCCTTCTCATGCGGGCTCTGGGTCGGATAGGTGACAAAGCAGATGCTGCCATCGTGCAAGCCTTTCTCAACGACCCGGATCAATCGGTGCTGATTGCGGCAATCGAAGCCTTGCGGGATCTTAATCCGGACAATCTTGCGACCTACCTTCCAAGGCTTATTCAGCACCCGGCCGACGAGGTCCGGGCGGCGGCGGTCAGGGCATTTTCTCTTTTCGACAAAAAGCAGGCGATTTCCCTTGTAGAGAAGATGCTTTTTTCGCTTCAACCGAAGCAGAGAGGGCTGGCGATTTTCAGTGCGGGCCAGTTCGACTTTCCGTCTGTCAGGGATATTTTGCTGAGAGCCATCGAAAAGGAACAGCTCCCGGAAAATGCTCTTCAGATCTGCGCGATTCTCAAAGCCAACCTTGACGAGGAGCTTGCGTTTTCGGTATTCGATTCCGTTCAATCTGCCCCTGACGCAGCACGTGATTCCATAGAGGCTTTTCTCTCCGAGGCACTCCAGATCCTGATAAAGGAGGGCCGAACGAAGTTTCGGAATTCCGATTCATTCCGGCAGGAAGCGCAAAAGCGGCTGGACGCCGAGCGGCAACGGCAGAAGAGCACGCAGCCGTCCTATTCTTTGAAGAACATCCAGAAGATGAGGCAACAGCAGGCTGCTGCCGCAGCTCCCAAGATAGATCCGAGCCTTGTTACCTTCATCGTGGCGGCTTTTTCGATAGGCGCAGTGCTTACTGTGCTCATCTGGTTTCTTTTCCTCGCTCCGGCCGCTCCGGTTGCGGGACCGCCGATGGGACAAACAGCTACCAAAGATCCCAATGTGGGGCAGAATGTGACCCGAAACCTAGAAGGAATCATCATTTCAGTGGATGATGCGGCTAAAACAGTTCAGGTGCGGGTTGCCGGCGAAAAGAATGAAATCTTTCAGATCGAGTGCAAGGAA
>MNYA01000510.1 GCA_001872985.1 bacterium CG2_30_54_10
AAAAAAGGTTGAAAACCGCTTCTTTTTCCATCGTCCCGGTTTTCCAGTAACCGTAGGCCATCGTCAACTGGTAGAGGTCGGTCAACAATGCCAATGAAGGCCGGTACAGTTCGGAAAGCCCATTCATTTCGACAACCATTATTTTCGGGAACTCCTTTCAAAAGCGCTTTAATTCGATTCTACCACAACCCCCGGAGTGTTTCGCGGTTGTATCATCTCAATAAGTCGGGGGAAGAGTGAAGGCAGACCGGAGGGCGCAAAGCGCCCGACCGCGAAGGGGGGCGCGTGCCCCCCTTTTTTGAGAAGTTACTCGCGGTTAATGTTTTACCGGTTCACCGCTTATGGTTCACCGCTTATTGAAGCGCCGATGGACCTGTGTTAGAATAGGTTCGGCGCTATTTGCGTGACCTGACGGGTTCCCCGCGCACCGCGCTCAATCAGTATGTCGCTCCAGATCCAAGATCTCGAAAAAGCCTTCAGCATCCGCACCCTTTTCAAGGGTGTGAACTTTTCCGTCCCCCCCGGAGAACGCATCGCCCTCGTCGGCCGCAACGGTTCCGGGAAAACCACCCTCATGCGGATCATCCTCGGCCAGGAAAGCGCCGACGCAGGCCGCATCATACGGCCGCACGATGCACGGGTCGGCTATCTTCCGCAAGAGATATTCCTGGCCCAGGATCCGACCTGGGTTCGCGAAAAGAACTCCGGCACCCTCTGGGACCTCGTCACGCAGGCCTTCTCCGACCTTTTTTGCGTTCAGGATGAAATCCGTCAGGTAGAAGAAAAACTGGAAAAAGATCCCGCCGATTCAGGCATTCACGAGCATCTGGAGCTGCTGCGAGACAAATTCGAGCGCCAGGGCGGCTTCACATGGCAGGCTCGCACTGTCCGCATTCTCAAAGGACTCAGCTTCCCAGAAAGCCGTTTTCACGACCCGCTTAAAACATTTTCGGGCGGATGGCAGATGCGGGCGTATTTCGCCCGTCTCCTGCTCAGTGAGCCCGATTTCCTTCTGCTTGACGAACCAACCAACTACCTCGACATTGCGTCAATAGCCTTCCTTGAAGAATATTTGGCAGGCTACCCGGGGGGTATGCTGATGGTTTCCCACGACCGGTATTTCCTCGACCGGCTTGCGACCTCGGTAGTTGCGCTTCTTCCTGACGGAACGAAAACCTATCGTGGAAACTACACGCAGTTTCTCGATGCGCTCGACACCTGGATCCAGGAAGCCGAGGCGGCAAAAGAGCGCCAGGACAAGGAGCGGCGGCGCATCACGAAGTTCATCGAGCGATTCCGATACAAGAATACCAAGGCATCCCAGGTACAGAGCCGCATCAAGATGCTTTCCAAATGGGATGAAGCGAAAACCTTCCAAAGCGAAAGAGACCTCGATTTTTCATTTCCAGAATGTCAGCCAAGCGGCGAAACTGTCCTGACCGGAGCCCATCTCGGTCGGGCTTACGGTGAAAATCGTGTTCTGACCGAGGTCGGCTTCACCATCTGCCGCGGAGATCGTCTCGCAATCATCGGCGAGAACGGAGCCGGAAAATCAACCCTCATGAGAATCATTGCCGGCCAGGATGGCCGATACTCCGGCCGTCTCGAGACCGGTTTCCGCGTCCACCAGGGCTATTTCGCCCAAGACGAAGAGATAAGCTTCGATGGAGATGAAACCGTCTGGAAAAGGATGTTGCGCGACTGCCCCTTTGACATGGTTCCCCAGTTGCGAAACCTGCTCGGCGCCTTCCTTTTTTCCGGAGACGACGTCGAGCGGCCCGTCCGGGTGTTGTCTGGAGGCGAGAAAAGCCGTCTGGGTCTGGCTCGCCTGATGCTTCGGCCCTTCAACCTCCTACTTATGGATGAACCCACCAATCACCTTGACATCAGCAGCAGGGAAGCCCTTCTGCAAGCACTTGACCTTTTTCCGGGCACGCTTGTCCTTGTTTCCCACGATCGATTTTTCCTGGATTGCCTCGCAAACCGGGTTCTGGCTTTGCATGACGGCAAGGCCGTTCTCTACGAAGGAAACTACAGTCAGTATCTTTGGGCTTGCAAACATGGTACCCTCCAAGGTAAAGCTTCCGATGAAAATGAAGGAAAACCCGAATCCGCAATCCTTCGCAGCGACGGCCAGGAAGCCTGGAAAGAACGAAAACGCCAGAATAACCAGCGCCAGCGCTGGGAGCGCGACCTTGAACTCGTCGAAACCGAGATCACCCGCCAGGAGCAGGAAATGGGCAAGCTGGAAGGACAATTGGAAAACCCAACACCAGATATGACTCCGGCCTTGCTTACCCAGCTTTCCGCACGCCACCAGTCCGTTTCCGATGATTTAGCCAAGGCAATGGAACGCTGGGAGGCACTTACCCAATTACTGGAATCCGTCACTTCCGGCTTTTCAGGGCCTTCAGCCTCTTCAGTTCCCTCGCAGGAGGACCATATCCCATGAGCCAACCAGATCTCCGCACCGATCGCGAGATTAAAGAAAAAACCAGGCAGCAGACCAAAGAACCGGCTTTGTACAAGGTGTTTCTGATAAATGATAATTACACTACCATGGAGTTCGTGGTTGAGGTCCTCGAAAAAATCTTCCACAAGCATTCAATGGAGGCAACCCAGATCATGCTGCACGTTCACCGTAACGGGAAAGGCCTTGCGGGAGTTTTCACCCGGGACATCGCTGAAACCAAGATCCAGACAGTCCATTCCCTGGCGGCCGAGCACGGCTACCCTCTCAAGTGTTCGATGGAGAAGGAATGATCGAGAATGATCAAAAAAGATTTAGAGATTATTTTCCAGGGCGTTATCCGGGAGGCGCAGCAGCGCCACCATGAGTACCTGACCGTGGAGCACCTTCTATACGCGGTTCTTCACGACAAGGATGGCAGAGACATTCTCATCAACTGCGGAGGCAACCTGTCGCGACTCAAAGCAAACATCGAGAAATTCTTCGTGGAACACGTTCCAAAACTCGGGACCGATTCCGAGCTCGATCCCCAGCCGACGGTAGGCTTCGAAAGAGTCATTCAGCGTGCATTGCTGCAGGTTCAGGCATCAGAGAAAGACACGGCCGACGCCGGCGACATTCTCGCCGCGATTTTCCTCGAACCTGACTCACATGCCGCCGCCTTGCTTCTGAAAGAAGAGATCACACGCCTTGACGTGTTGAACTACGTCGCCCACGGTGTGACCAAATATTCGAACGATTCCCCTGAACCCCACGAAACCGGAGCAACACCCGCCGGTGACCAGGGATTAAGCGATGAAGATCCTGAGACGAAAGTCCGCAACCCCCTGCAGCAGTTTGCGACTTGCCTTAACGAGAAGGCTGCCAGGGGTGAGATCGACCCCCTGATCGGCCGCCGACGCGAGGTCGGCCGTTCGATCGTAATTCTCAGTCGCCGTCGGAAGAACAACATCATTTTTGTCGGCGAGCCCGGCGTCGGAAAGACTGCGATCGTGGAAGGCATCGCGCTTAGGATACATACCGGCGAGGTTCCTGAATCCCTCAAGACCGGCAAGATCTACGGCCTCGACGTGGGATCCATGCTGGCCGGAACGAAATACCGCGGCGATTTCGAAGCCCGCCTCAAGGCCACCATAAAAGCACTCGAAGGAATTCCCGGAGTGATTCTCTTCATCGACGAGATTCACAATATCGTCGGCGCGGGCGCTGTCAGCGGGGGCTCCCTTGATGCCGCCAACCTCCTCAAACCCCTGCTGAATGCCGGAAAGGTTCGCTGCATCGGCACCAGCACCTACGAAGAATACAAAAACCATTTCGAACGTGACCGCGCGTTCGCCCGCCGTTTTCAGAAAATCGACCTGCACGAACCCAGCCTGCCGGAGACCTACCGGATTCTTCGCGGCTTGCAAAAAGCCTATGAAGATTTCCATGGCGTGAAGTTTACTCGCGGTGCGATCAAGGCCGCCGCCGACCTCGCATCGAAATACGTGACCGAGAAGTTTCTTCCAGACAAGGCTATCGACCTCATGGATGAAGCTGCCGCGATGGTCAAGCTTTCCGAAAAGTGCAAATCCAAGATCGTTCGGGTGCGGCATCTCGAAAAGGCCGTCTCCCGAATCGCTCGTATTCCAACCCGCCGCGTATCTGCCTCCGATACCGACCGCTTGCGCACGATCGAGGAAGACCTGAAAAAAGTTATCTTCGGTCAGAATGAAGCCATCACCGCCATTTGCGCGTCGATCAAGCGCAATCACGCCGGCCTGGGCGGACAGCAGAAACCGATCGGCTCATTCCTCTTCACCGGACCGACCGGTGTCGGAAAGACCGAAGTCTCCCGTCAGTTGGCTCAGGTTCTTGGAATCGGCTTTATCCGCTTCGATATGAGCGAATACATGGAAAAACACGCGGTAGCCAGGTTCATCGGCGCGCCTCCGGGCTATATCGGATTCGACCAGGGCGGACAGCTTACCGATTCAATCCGAAAGCAACCGTTCTGCGTTCTCCTGCTCGACGAAATCGAGAAGGCTCATCCCGATATCTACGGTATTCTTCTTCAGGTTATGGACTACGCGACCCTCACCGACAACACCGGTAAAAAAGCCGATTTCCGCAACGTCGTTCTCGTCATGACCTCGAACGCCGGAGCCCGCGAGATGGACCGCGCCTCCATCGGCTTTGCCGGCGATGATGCCAAGGATG
This sequence comes from bacterium CG2_30_54_10, assembly GCA_001872985.1. Classification (GTDB taxonomy): domain Bacteria; phylum Muiribacteriota; class Ozemobacteria; order Ozemobacterales; family Ozemobacteraceae; genus CG2-30-54-10. Next base: position 4,670 of record MNYA01000510.1, read on the forward strand.
TCCTCTGGAAAGGAAAAGATGCTGTTCTGAAAGCCTTCAGCCCTGAGTTCCGAAATCGTCTCGATGCGATTATCTCCTTCAACCCGCTCAATCCGCAAATCATGCTTCAGGTCGTCGAGAAGTATCTCGTCGAGATCAACCAGCAGATGGCTTCCCGGAAAATCGAGATAAGACTGTCCCCGGAAATTCGCGAATGGCTTTCCGAAAAGGGGTTCGATCCCAGGCTTGGAGCACGGCCGCTGGCCAGGCTCATGCAAAAGGAGATCAAGGACCCCCTGACCGAAGAGGTTCTTTTCGGGAAGCTCAAAGACGGCGGCAAAGTTCTCGTCGACCTGGTCGAAGGCCGGCCGTCATTCACCTTCAACCAAGACTGGTAGCGATCGCCCGAACACGGTACCATTCATTGACACTTCAGAACGCCAAGCCTAGAATGGGAGTGTCTACTCAATAATTCGGGGAAGCTCAATGATTCCTGGCGCAAGAGATTTTTCCCTTCGGTCGAAATGACAGCATCGTTTGTACTTCCGAACGAATGTAAAGTAGTCTCGCTTTATGTTGAGAATCAGCTAATGCCCCTTCTTTTCGAACAGATACCAATCGGAGTAGTCAACCTACAAGGGAGGACAAGATGAAGCATCGGCCTGAACGGCGGGCTTTCATTCTCCCGATGGTTCTCGTCTTGGTGACTGTCCTCGCCACCCTGGGGAGCTGGTACCTTTTCTCCACGGTTCAGTCGAAAAATGTTTTTCATGTCTTCTATCGCGATGATATCGCCCGTTTGATCGCCGAAAGCGCTGTCGCAGAGTTCCGCGCAACGATTTTCGACCGTATAAAAAGCACCCCGACTCTGTCGGCCTTGCTTCAGAACCCATCCGGAACTCCGAAGGGTGTTCCCTTCACCCTGAGCGATCTTTCTGCTACCAAAAATATGGCTCAATCAATGGTCGGAGCCGATCAGACTGAACTCAGCGGCACCGTCCAGGTGCGCAACGTCGATGATGCTTTGATTGAGGTGATAAACGGTGACAAAAAGCGCGGCTCCTTCGACCGGGAGTACCAAGGAACTCTTCGTTTCCAGTTCAACCTGGGCCTTGGTTCAAAGGACAAACGCCGGTTTTCCAGCTTCCTTTACGAGTTCGACATTAAACGCGCCTGCCTCCGAAGCCGGCCCGCCGAACGAGTTAACCGCGGATATACGACTAACGCGCTCAACGACTATGTCCTGTATATACGCGATGCGTATAACGAGTTCAAGGATATAAATGTCCACGGGACTTCCCTGAACGATGACGAACGCACGTTGATCATCGATCACTCTAACAGCGGTCAGCGTGGCAGAATCTTCCTCGGATGCGGTCGGGAAGGCGATGCCGATCTGAAAGAGAAGTTCGTATTCGTGAACGTCAACAGTGATATGAATTGGCTTCTTCCCGAAGCGCCGCCCGACATCGTGGTCCCCTGGAGCGACCTGAAAAAGCCCGGGCTTATGCCCAAGTTCACTGCTGACCTGGAAACGGCGATACAAGCAGCTCTCCAGGGGAGCGGGATGACCATTGACGTCCGGAATGTAAGGGCAGTCATATCGGTGGAGTACAAGCCCCTTGTCGGAAGGCGTGGCCAGAGCTGGTGGCAGACCATCACCACCCGGATCAGAGCCCTTTTCGACAGGTTCTTCAATGCCAAAACGGGCACCGCGGTCGGGAACAAACAACAGCCCGTCAACCTCGTGGGACCGCAGAACAACGATCAGAGCATGTGCGAGCTGATCGACGGCAACGTCAGACAGCGCTTTTGGCAGACCGCCACATTCAAGATGGATTTCAGTCAGGTCAATCCGACTCTATCCCAAGCGATTGGCACCAGGTTCGACATTGACGTTCAGTATTTTTCCGAAAGCGAACTGGAAGGTCTTCAGACAAACCCGACCGTTACCGACGCGACCAAAGAAACATACAAGTTGATCAAATACTGCCAGGATAAGGACAAATCCCTGTTGATGTC
>MNYA01000377.1 GCA_001872985.1 bacterium CG2_30_54_10
GCCTTTGTACACGGACAGGCACAAAACGGTTGTGACCTGATAGGGGTTTGCAGAGAACCGGTACATGAAAACTCTGTATTTTCGTAACTTCTCAATAACTCGGGGTAGACAAATGAATGAAATTGTGAGTCAGTCATTTGGACTGGGTTTTGAAAATGGCAATTCTCGAAAAAATCATCCTTGCCCGGCTTTATTGAGAAGTTACGTATTTTCTCAATAAAGGGGGGGAGCCTTCCGTCATTCCCGTGCAGGCGGGAATGACGCATTCAGGCGCGTTCAAAGTTTCCGCGAATTATTGAGATGATACCAAACTCTGGTGATACACGAATATTGGAAGTGCCTCCTAAGTTAGCGCATTTCGGGCACACGCCCCCTCTCGAAACGCGTTACCTTCTTCAAAGGGCAAGCCCAGACTTGGCTCGAAAAATTTGCACTTCGTTCGCAAGTCAGCGCCAGACTCGACGTATTTCTGTTAGAATTGACCTCGGAGGGTTCGTGCTGTAAATATAAATCTTGACCTTTTAAGAAAATTGTACTTAATGTTTTTTTGGGTGTCATGTGTTGCTGGTTACTTTTTCTCTTGCCCTCCCTCCCCATTCCCCTATTCCCGAACCTCCCTATCGCCCTTACTCAGAGGTTTCTTATGCGGCGATTGGTTTTGATTCTCTTCTTGAGTCTGCTGATGCTGCCTGGGTTTGTGGTGGCCCAGACCTTGACCCCGGAGCGAGCCGGTGACGCTGCGCTTGAGGAAGCAAGGCAAATGGGTCGTGTGGGGCCAGGCCAAAACGTCTTTCTCGGCGATGTAGCTTCTTTCCCCGGGCTATTGCGAATCGAACTTCGCTCGACGCAGCAGGGTTCATCCATCAAGGGGAAACCTTTCGCTATCTACGAGTTCGACTCGCGGACCGGGCGCATTGTACGCCATGATTTCCTTGATACTTCGCTTGATACTACAAAGGTAGCCAGTTTCCCGGAAGGCCGAATCGCAATCCATGGTGTTTTGCGAAACCTTCCCGGGTATATTCTCAATACTCCCGATTTTAAATCAGCGTTCGTGGTTTGGGCTGAGGCCCAGGGCCGGGTCGTCGCGACCGATACCGAGCTTTTCGGAACGACCGCCTACCTTTTGAAAGGCATTCCGACCACCGTTGGAAGCGTCGCGATAAAGGCCAAAATCCGCGGATATGACTTGTTGACGCTTCATCCGGGCGTTCCAATTAACCCCGCCCAACCGGCAGGAACGATTGGCGGAATCGATGTCGACTTCCATCAGATGACTCCGATCCTACGCGATGTCCGGCTGGTCGTTCAGAGCACCCCGCCGGCCCCTGACAAGCCAATGTCCTTTCCGAACGGCGCGAGGGCCCGCGTGACATGCCAACAGACCGGGAAGAGCGTTGAGGTGATCTCGATGAATGGAATGGCGGAAGCCGTTATTCCCGAGGTTCCGACAGGCTGGAATGTGCAGTTCCTGGCGATCAATCTCGATTCAGGTTATTTTTCCGGCCTGCTCGGTCCCATGATCGTTCCAGAAGATGGCGGGTCCGCTTACACAGATCTGATCCAGTTGAAGTAGCCGCAACCTGCGCTGGGTGTGACCTTCGCGCCGTATGGCGGCACAAAGCGGCAACGGCTTCCAGCCGCCGCTGCGTAGGCTCTCAAGCCAACGCCACTTTTCGGGCATTCTAACGCAGCCTGAGTTCATAGGAGCCGTTAAACAATGACCATGACAATGGTTATTGCTTTTACGGCCCCTTATGGCCGATCGATGAACCAAAATGTAAAAGTTATTTCTTAACAAAGCCTTAGCAACCTTAACCACCTTAACCACCTTAACATGCTTCAAAGGTCACACCGTCCTGCGAAGAACAGATTCGGTCGTTTCACATACCCATTTTCGAACGGTTTGTACGATTACCGGAATTCTCTTGCCAAAGGCGCCTTACTGTGTTAGATATTGTCACCGCAATATTGAGCTGTTCCTTTCAGATTCAGCCTTTGGGAGTTGACCATGAATTACGAATCATGTTTCAGAGGCGAGAGCTTCGCCTGCACGGACACCAAGCCTCGTTTTCTTCCCGATGCCGTTTTCGACACGCTCCATGTGAAACTCGAGCTCGCGGTCGATCTCCATGAGCAGACGATCGATGGCTGGTGCCACAGCACTGTCCGCATCCTTGGTGACGCGGTTGGGAAGCTGACATTCCAATCCGTTGACCAGAAAATAAAGAGCGTCCTTGTACGAGTAGGAAAGAACGATAAGCCGGTAAAGACAACCTGGCGTGCTGACAAACTTCTGCTCGTAGTGAAACTTCCCTGGCCTTTGACTGCAGGCGCCGAAGCGTTGGTCTCGATCCAGTACCGCATCGAAAAGCCGCGTGCCGGGATGCACTTCATTACCCCCTCGCGGGAATATCCCAACCGGCCATTCCAAGCCTGGACGCAAGGCCAAAGTGACGATGCGCGTTGTTGGTTTCCATGCCGTGATGTTCCATCAGAAAAGGCGACATCCGAGGTGGTCGTTACTGTCGCGAATGGGCTCTTGGCCATATCGAACGGGGTTCTGGTCAATGAAACTACCGACTTGGAGAAGAAAAAGACAACCTTCCATTGGAAGATGGAATGCCCACACTCGCTCTACCTTTTAAGCCTGGTTGTGGGCGAGTTTGAAAAAATCAGGGTCCCCTGCAAAAAGGTGCCACTGCTGCTGTACTACCCTCCCGGTCGCAAAAAGGATGCACTGCGCGGCTTTGCCGCAACTGCGCCATCCATGGATTTCTTGATTGGGGAAACCGGCGTTGCGTATCCCTATGCCCGGTATTCCCAGGTGGCCGCCTACGATTTTGGCGGAGGGATGGAAAATACCACTGCGACCACCCAGACCGACCTCGCCCTTCTCGATGAGCGGGCAGCGATCGATCTCGATTTCGACGGTCTGGTTTCGCACGAGATGGCCCATCAATGGTTCGGCGACCTGGTTACCTGCAAAGACTGGTCTCACGGTTGGCTGAACGAGAGCTTCGCAACTTACTACGAAGCGTTGTTCCAGAAATCGTACAAGGGAATCGACGAGTTTCGGTTCCGCTGCTGGAGCATGTGCGAGGATTATTTCAATGAGTGCATCCGGTATCGGCGTCCGATAATGACGAGAGTCTGGCGCGAGTCGTTCCAAATGTTCGATCGACATCTATACCAGAAGGGGGCGTGCGTGCTCCATTATCTTCGCTCGCGAGTCGGGGAAGCGGCCTGGAGACGCGGGATCAAGGCCTATCTCGAAAAGCACGCATTCGGAGCCGTCGAGACGACCGACCTTCAAAAGGCGATTGCGGAAGTGACCGGGTTCAATCTCGAGCCCGAGTTCGAACAATGGATCTATCGTCCCGGTCACCCTGAATTCAAGATCATCTACGGCTGGGAGGCCAGAAAAAAGGAAGCCACTCTGCGCATTATCCAGAAGCAGGCTCTTGACGATGGAAAAGCGGTTTTCAAGCTGCCCGTTACGGTTGCTTTCGATCTATTGCGCGGCAGGAAAACTTTCTCGATCGAGTTGGACGAGGTTGAGCAGGCGTTTACCTTCAAGCTCGGAGCCGAACCGGCGAACGTGGTTTTCGACCCGGAAAGTCACATCCTGCTCAAAAAGATCGAATGGCTGAAGCCGCAGACCATGTGGGAATGCCAGTTATCGGATTTGAATGTTCTGATTCGCTTTGAGGCGGTGGAAAACATTTCAGCTCTTGGGACTCCCGCCGCAGCCGATCTTCTGGTGGATCATTTCAGCGTGGAAAAATTCTGGTGGCTGCGCTCCCGGTTGGTTGTAGCTATTGGTCGGATCGGCCTTCCGTCAGCAGTTGAGGCCCTTCGCGGTTTTCTCAAAGACCCGAATCCGAAAATTCGGCGAGCGGTAGTGACTGCGCTGGCGCCCTTCCGTCGTGGAGACCTCGCCGGGGAATTTGAAAGGATTTTCCGAACCGATCCGAGCCTGTTCGTGGCAGGCGAGGCTCTCAAAGCTCTTGCCAAAACACACGATCCCTCGGCAAGGGGAGCGATTGACAATGCGTTGAAAACCGACTCATGGAACGAATGGATCCGTGTGGCAGCGGTTGAGGCGCTTGCTGAAATGGATGGCCGGGCGGAGTCGCTCGAATTATTCCTGCAACCCGGAGTCTCATACCAGGTTAAAGTGGCGGCAATCGCTTGCCTGGGGCGCCTGCAAAAAGGAGATCCGAGCATCCTCAGGAAAATCTGGAAATTTATTGAGGATCCGGCTCGCGCGGTTCCGTTCGGGGCTATTCAAGCGTTGGTTATCAAAGGGGATCCTTCGGTTGTTCCGATTCTCCGGAAGTTCCTCGATAAGGAGCGCGATTCATTCCTGCGCGGAATTCTGGATCGTGCCATTCGGGCACTTCGAAATGGGAAAGCCGACGATCCGCCTGGCCCGAAGCCGGCCTGATTTTTTTCCACCGCAGATAAGAAACAATCAAGAAAGAGAGAAAGATTTTTTTGCCGCAGATGAACGCAGATGAACGCAGATAAGAAACAAGCAAGAAAGAGAGAAAGATCTTTTTGCCGCAGATGAACGCAGATGAGAAACAATCAAAAAAGAGAAAAAAATTTTTGCCGCAGATGATCACAAGTTTTGATCCTTTTTGTTGTTATTCCGTTTCCAACAAATTCGTGCGCATCCAAACAATTTGCATTTACAAAGGCAACCGGACGGTACCATTCGAGCGGGAGCGGAATCATTGATATTTACTTCAAACCGCCAAGCTCCTGCAATCCTTCTCCCTGAGATCTCCGCGTTCTCCCCGTTCTCTGTGAACCCTGCGGCTTCTTAGCTTTTCGGGGTAATCTTGGCCCGAAGATTTCGTGTTGCCGAAACTCGTTTCTTCAGTTATAATCGCAGGTAGCCATTGTTTCAATGGGATGCTTTTTGGGTTCAACACAAAGCTCGCGGGGCCAAAGGAAAATGATTGGTCAGGAGGCCGTTTCCCCGGTTTTTGATTTCGATGCGGTTTTCGCACCGGATGACTACCTTTATTTTTACGAGACCTCCTTGCCCGAAGGGCGCAACAATAAAGAAGTTGACCTGATTGAAAGCGCTCTCAAGTTAAAACACGAGCACCGTATTCTCGATGTTGCCTGCGGTCATGGAAGGTTGACCAATCTTCTCGCAAAACGCGGTTACAACCTCACCGGGATCGACCGCAGCTCCGGTTTCCTGGAGATTGCCGGCCGCGATGCGAAGAAACTGGGGCTCGAGGTTAAGTATCTTCCGGGCGACATGCGGAAACTCGAGTTTGATTCGGTCTTCGACCGGGCTCTGGTCACCTTCACCGCATTCGGATATTTCAACGATGCCGAAAATCTTAACGTTCTCACTCAGATCAGGCGGGCGCTGATTCCCGGCGGCCTCTTCCTTTTCGACGTGGTCAATCGGGATACATTTCTTCGGCGCTACGTTCCATTCATTGTCACAGAGCGGGACGAAGATCTGATGATCGATCGTCCTCACTTTGATTACAGAACGGGGCGCCTCACCACTCACCGTACCACGATCCGCGCGGGGAAACGTCGTGATATGCGGTTTTCAATGAGGTTGTACAATCTTTCCGAACTTGACAATATGCTGAAACAGGCCGGAATGCTTTTGGTCGAAACCTACGGCAGTTACGCAGGTTTAGCCTTGGAGCAAGATCCAAATCGGCTGGTTATAGTCGCCCGCCGCGAAGGCTGAAAGAACAGTGCATTAAATTCAACGTTGGAGGATGTAGTTATGATAAGCCAGAATGATTGCCTGCCCAAAATCATCAGGTCAAGCCTGACCATGGGGCTCGTAAGTTTATTGATGCTTGCTTCCATGGTTTTGCCGGCCATTGCCAAGTTGCCGCCGACCAACGAAATGATCGGCCAGGAGATCGAGGTCAATCCGATCCTTGGTTTGGCGGAGACCGACTGGAAGGGGTTCGTGGCACATGTTCGATATGATGAAGCCCGTTTCGCGAAGAGCGCCTCCCAACTGGAAAAGATGGCTGACGACCTTTTTCGCCCAAACTCGTTTTTGGACAGGGCATCCAATGAGAAAAACCTTGCAAACGACCGGCAGTTGCGTGGTGTTTTCCGGTTCTGGCGATTTTTCCTGAAGCATATGGCTGTCCTCGACGAGATCGCGGAAAAATACAGAAGCGGCATGAAAGATCGACTTTCCGGAAATATCCAAAAAGCCTTTGAAGGTTATCTTCTTGGCATTGACGCGAATCTGTGTCGGTTGGTCGTGGTGTCCCGCCTCGTCGGGTTCACCCAGGGCCGAAAGAAACTCGAGGTTCTCCTTAACGAAGCCAACAAGGATTCCGGAATCCCTGAACGAAGTTTCCAGCATACTGCTCTCGAAGCGGTTGAGCCTCACAATCTTTACAGGCTGTACTATTTTCATTTGTCGCACCAAGAGGATCTCGCCAATTTCTACAAGGGCGATAAAACCTGGCGCCCCGATGTCGATTCAAAAGGTTTGCTGAAGTCCTACTACGATTCCTACAAGCCGATCGCCGATCATCTTCTGAGCATTGTCGCGAAGGAGTCTGCTTGGTACAAATACGTTTTCGGCAAGGGAAGCTACCTGGCCAAAGATTTTGTCTTTCCACTTCAGCGGTCCATTTTCACTTGGGTGGGCGATACCCGCGTCAGGAAAGCCAAAAGTCGGTGCATCACGCCGGAACAGCTTCACGAGATGGAGCGGGTTCTTCAGCCTGGCGAC
>MNYA01000135.1 GCA_001872985.1 bacterium CG2_30_54_10
TCTCAAATTGAACCCCGGGGTGACGATAAAAGAGGTGGCTCGCGCGGTCATGGCAACCGAGGTTCAGGTTGAATTTTTCGTAAACAGCGGTCGCCTTGAAAGAATCGGAGCGCAGATCGCCCACACCTGTCAAACCTGTAATAAGACTATCAAGATCGGGCTTATCTGCCCGGAATGCAGCAAAGAATTGAAAGAAAAAGTCAGCAATCTTCAACGGGAAATCAAAGATCACAGAGAATCCGAGGGCGGCGGTAAAGGCGAATGGAAACCTCGAAAAATGGATTCTTGAACCCCCACGGATGGTGTGGTAAACTGTGAAGCTTTTGTTGACCCGTTTCAAATTAGGGAGAAGATATGACCCCGCCTGAAGAAAAAAGCGAAATCAGTAACGAGTTTTTCAAAAGACTCAACCAGCAAATAGTTCAGAAAGATAATCTGATCAAGCTTCTTCAGCTTCAGATCAAGAATCTGAAGTCACAGGTGGAAGAAGGCGCTGCCGGAGATGATGAAAAAAAAGGCGACCTCCAGAAAACCTTGGCCGCCAAAGAGTCTGAAATCGGAAACCTTCAATCAGAACTGGAATCCGAGAAGGGCAAACTCGCGGCATTTGAAAAAGAAAAAGACGAACAGATCCGTTCTCTGAATCAGAAGGTTCTGGAAAGCCAGTCTGCGCCCCCGGGTGCGGAAGCCAAGCTTGCTGAATTTGAAGCCACCATCGCCCGCCTTGAACAAGAAGTCCAGGCCGGGGAGGCCGCCCGCCTCGAACTCCAGGGAACACTTGACAGTCTTAAAAACCAACCTCCCGCCGCTCCCGAAACTACCGGCGCTCCTCCTGAAGAGATCGCCAGGCTGACGAGCGAGACGGCCCGCCTCGAAGCCGAACTCGCAAAACAAGGAAAGTCCCTCACTGACCTCGAACAACAGAACGCCGAATTCAGAGCAAAAATCGAACAGGCCGACCAGGATGCCCAGGGCCATGATACCGAGTTGGCTTCGCTTCGCCGAAAAATTGAACAAGCTGACAATGACCTCACCGCCCGAACCGCCGAATTGACGACCATCCGAGAGCAGTCCGATTCCCAGGTTAAGGCGGCAAATGAGGCTGGGACTTCCCGCATTGCCGAACTCGAACAGGATGTCCTCACCCTGAAAACCCTTCTCGCCGAGAAAGACGAACAACTCCCCAATACAGCGATTCAGACCGGCCCCGACCCCAAACTCCTTGCCGAACTCGATGTTCTGAAAAAACAGGCCAAACGGGCTGGCGAATTGGAAAAACTTGTTTCAGCCCTCGAGGCTGAGGTCGCCGGTGTTCCTGTGCTAAAAGCCAAGTTGAACAGCCTTGAGTCCCAATCTACCGCTCTGGGCGAGGCTGCCATGAAGTTGACCGCTCTCGAGTCGGAACGCGAGCAACTCCTCGCGAAGCTAAAAGACCGCGAAGACCGTTCAGGCTCCGCCACCGCCCAATTTGACGCCGCCAGTCTCCAGGTCAGTGAACTCACCAAGCGCCTCGAACAAAAAGAAAATGAACTGGGCGAGTTGAGAGCGTCTCTCGAAGCAACCGGGGAAAAGTCCAGGGACGAGCAGACCGTGCATGCCGAGGTCGAACAACTGACAAATCAGGTTGCCGACCAGCTTCTCGCGATTCAGAAGTTCGAAGGCCTTTTACGAAAAAGCCAGGAACAGCTTGCAGGCAAAGACGAAAAGATCAGCATCCTGACCAATAAGGTTGCCACCCTCGGTGACGCCGGCCGTCCGATTCCGATCAGCTCGGATAGTGAGATCATTTCCAGTTTCATTGATTTCTTCGACGGCCTGGACACCTATCTTTCCAAGAATCCGATACCCGAGCTCCAGTCCCTTCACAAAAAACTTCTCGACCGGTTGATCATTCCAAACGAGATTCACTATGTGCCGGTCATATCTGAAGAATTCGATGAAACCAAGCACATTGCAACGGACTATTTCCGCTCGGCCAAATTCCCCGAGAAATGCATCGTTTTCGAGCTTGAAAAGGGCTATCGCAAAGGCCCGATGGTCATCAAAAAGTCGAAGGTCTGGGTCGTTCAGAATCTTTTCACCTGCAAAACCTGCCAGACGCTTCAAAGCAGCCCCGACAGCCGGTTCTGCAACATGTGCGGGCAAAAAATCGTGGCCCCCAACAACCTTCCAATCGAAAGCCTGCCCTGGTTCGAACCGACTCCGACAACCTATCTTCGGTTTGCCGAACGAATGATCGAAAAGGAAATGATCGGAGATGCGAAAAACTACCTCATGGAAGGCTTGAAGATCGATCCTGACTTCATTCCACTGATGGTGCGTTTGGCAGAGGTGCATTCGATTCAATCCGAGTTCCCCGAAGCCATAAGTTTGTTGCAGAGAGCAATTACTCTGAAACCCGACCCCAGAATTTCAGACCAGGTAAAAGCCCTCGAGGTCCGAAACACCATTTATCAACAGGCACGGGCGCTGAATCTGCCGCAAGGGGAGTTCGATAAGCTCATCTCCCTCCTCCAGACAAAGGTCCCCACTCCCTGAATCGCCAAACACAATGAGCGAATCAATCAAACCCAGGGCGCCTGCCCTCGATAAAGCCTACAGTCCCAAGCAGGTCGAAGATCGCGTTTATTCTCAGTGGGTAGACTCGGGCCGGTTCCATGCCGACGAAACCTCATCCCGAACCCATTTCTGCATCGTGATTCCTCCTCCCAACGTTACCGGAATGCTCACGATGGGCCACGTTCTCAATAACACACTTCAGGATATTCTCACCCGTTTCCATCGCATGGAAGGGCATGAGACCCTTTGGCTCCCCGGAACAGACCACGCCGGGATCGCCACCCAGAACGTCGTTGAGAAAGCCCTCGCCAAAGAAAAAATCAGCCGCCATGACCTTGGCCGCGAAAAATTTCTCGAGCGGGTCTGGCAATGGAAAGAAAAGTTCGGAGGGCTGATTATCCAGCAGTTGAAGCGCCTTGGATGCTCCTGTGATTGGCTTCGGGAACGCTTCACCATGGACGATGGCCTCAGCCGATCGGTTCGGGAGGCCTTCATCCAACTTTACAAGGCCGGACTGATCTACAAAGGCAAACGGATCATCAACTGGTGTCCTCGGTGCCGAACTGCCTTGTCCGATGAAGAAAAGATTCCACAAGATACCCAGGGAAACCTTTGGTACATCCGATATCCCCTGAAGGGCGAGGAAGGCCATGTAGTCGTCGCCACCACCCGCCCCGAAACGATGCTGGGTGATGCGGCTGTGGCGGTAAACCCAGATGACGACAGATTCCGGCATCTGGTCGGGAAAACCGTGATTCTGCCCTTTTTGAACCGTGAGATTCCGATTCTCGCCGATGATTTCGTCGACCCCAAATTCGGGACCGGTGCTGTCAAGGTGACTCCGGCCCACGATCCGAATGATTTCGAGATCGGGCTTCGGCATCAACTTCCGCAGATTGTAGTCATGGATGAATCCGGAGTCATGAACGACGCGGCCGGCCCATTCAAAGGAATGGATCGGGTGAACTGCCGTTCCAACCTCGTTAAGGAGCTCGAAGGAAAGGGTCTTCTTGAAAAAATTGAAGACCATACTTTGGCGGTGGGGCATTGCCAGCGATGCAATACCATCATCGAACCGTATCTTTCCGATCAATGGTTCGTCCGGATGAAACCCCTCGCCGAGAAAGCTATTGCCGCAGTTAAAGATGGCACCCTGAGGTTCACTCCCGCCCGGTGGGTGAATGTTTACCTCCACTGGATGGAGAACATCCGCGATTGGTGCATCAGCCGGCAGTTGTGGTGGGGCCACAGAATTCCGGCATTCACCTGCGGCGATTGCGGTCATGTGATGGTCGGCGAGGAAGATCCGAGTTCCTGTGAAAGGTGCGGGGGATCTTCCCACATCACGCAGGAAGACGACGTTCTCGACACTTGGTTTTCATCGTGGTTATGGCCCTTCTCGACCATGGGCTGGCCGGATTCAACCCCGACTCTTGCGAAATTCTATCCGACTGATGTCCTTGTCACCGGCCCAGATATCATTTTCTTTTGGGTTGCCCGAATGGTCATGGCGGGTTATTTCTTTGAGAACAAATGTCCCTTTCATGATGTTTATTTCACCAGCATCGTGCGTGACATGAAGGGCCGAAAAATGTCCAAGTCCCTTGGCAACTCTCCCGACCCGATCGAGATTATCGAGAAGTACGGAGCCGATGCCCTAAGGTTCACCGTCGTATCGCTGGCTCCCGTCGGCCAGGATATCCGTTTTGCCTCCGAAAAGGTTGAGCTTGGGCGGAACTTTGCGAACAAGCTCTGGAACGCTTCCAGGTTCATACTGATGAACATGGGCGACGCCGCCTGCACGATAAAAGATGCGGTCGGGGTTTCAGACCAGCTCTCAGTCTGGGACCGCTGGATCCTTTCCAGGGGGATGGCCGCCATTGAAACAGTCCGCAGTCATCTTTCCGACAGTCAGTATAAGTTCAACGAAGCGGTCAAGACTGCCTACGAGTTCATCTGGAACGATCTCTGCGATAATTACATCGAGATGAGCAAGCCTTCGTTAAATGGCTCCGATCCTTTGCGACGCAAGGTCGTTCAAAAGGTTCTGTTGAAAACCCTCGACCTCGCTTTGCGGGTGCTTCACCCGTTCATGCCATACATCACCGAGGAGATCTGGCAGAAACTTCCCGGAGCGGAAGGTATGCTGATGGTTTCCGAATTTCCGAAGGTCGATCATAAGCTCGTTAACGTTCCCTTGGAAACCGAAATCCAGGATGCCTTGCAGGCTGTCAAGGTTGTCCGTAACCTCAGATCCGCGGCGAACATCCCCCCCGGCAAAAAGGTTACCGTGCGGGTCATAAAAAGCGAGGGCATGAGCCCTGTTTTCGAGCGGCATTCGGAGATGATCAAGTGGTTGGCTGCCGCCGAAGTTTTTGAAATAGTTAACGAAAAAACCAGCGGACATCTGGTCGGATTGATGGGCGAAACCGAGGTTTGCCTCAGCCTCGCGGGTTTGATCGATGTCCCCGCCGAGAAAAAACGCGTCGAAACCGAGATCGCCAAGATCGAAAAAGAAAAGGCGAAAATCGCATTCAAGCTCGCTGACCAGGCGTTCGTTTCGAAAGCTCCTCCCGAAGTTGTCGATCGTATACGCCAAGGGGTCGATGGGTATGCGCTCCAATTGAACAAACTTCAATCGTATCTTAAAGAACTGGAAGCGATCTGAACCCGTGAAATTCACCGCAACTCCCCAGGAACAGCTTCAGATAGTGACAACCGGGGTTGTCGATCTCATCGATCGGGCAGAACTCCTGGCTAAACTCGAAAAATCATTCGCCTCGGGGAAACCCCTCGTTGTGAAACTCGGGGCCGACCCTTCCGCTCCGGATATCCATCTCGGACATACCGTCGTACTCCAGAAAATGCGACAGTTCCAGGCTCTCGGCCACGAGGTTGTCTTCCTGATCGGCGATTTCACCGGCAGGGTTGGCGATCCGACCGGCAGGAAGAAGACCCGCCCGGCCCTAACCGAAGAAGAGGTCTTTGCCAACGCCGAGACTTATAAGTCGCAGATCGGAAAAATACTCGATCTTCAGAAAACCCGCATCGAGTTCAACAGCCGGTGGCTTGCTCCATTGAACTTCGTCGATATCCTCAAGCTGACATCGCAATATACCGTAGCCCGTATGTTGGAGCGTGACGATTTCGCCAACAGGTACAAGAACCAGATCCCGATCAGTATTGTCGAGTTCCTTTACCCGTTGATGCAGGGATACGATTCTGTAGCCTTGAAGGCCGATGTGGAGTTAGGCGGGGTCGATCAAACTTTCAACCTTCTGGTGGGTCGCGATCTTCAGCGATCTTACGGGCAGCCACCCCAGGTGATAATGACCCTCCCGATCCTCGAAGGGCTTGACGGCAAGGACAAGATGTCGAAAAGCCTCGGAAACTACGTCGGAATCAACGAAACCCCAGAACAAATCTTCGGGAAACTGATGTCCATCCCGGATGAAATAATGGGAAAATACTTCGAGCTCCTTACTGACCTTTCCATTCCCGAGCTTCAAGAGGTCAAGCGGCGGGCCTGCTCTGAACCGAAAGCGGTAAAGGTTCAACTAGCACACCGAATCGCCGCTCAATACCACGGGGAAGCCGCCGCGGTCCAAGCTGAAGCAGGTTTCGAAAAAATGTTCGGGAAATCCGGAGACGGGCTTCCCGAGCAGATTGAAGAGTCGAAGCTCTCCGCCCCCCCCGAAGGTCTGCCGTTGATCCGGATCCTCGTGATGGCCGGTCTGGCGCCGAGCGGCGGGGAGGCACGCCGTCTTATCCAGCAGGGCGGAGTGCGAATCGACCAGCAAAAACAACCCGACCAGAATCGCATGTTCCAGCGGGGAGAAAGTTTCGTTCTTCAAGCAGGAAAGCGGGGTTTCCGAAAGGTTGTCCTCGAATGATCGCCTGCAATCCTGGTTACCAAGTCCAGCTAAGCTTCAGTCCCGTGTTGTCATTTCGAGCGAAGCGAAGCAATCGGGCGCATTCCAAAAAAGAGGTAGCCGGTCGAGAGAACAGCAGTGGCAGCGCATCAACGAAGAAGGTGTGTCATTGCGAGGAGCGC
>MNYA01000016.1 GCA_001872985.1 bacterium CG2_30_54_10
CGGAACCTTAACCCACAGGACAACCGGATCTCCCAGATCATTTCCGAGGCTTATGCGAAATCCGGCGAGCATGAGCTGGCGATTCTGGAACTGAAACAACTTCTTTCGACCGATCCCAACAACATTGAAGCAAAGCTTCAATTGGGGCGGGTCTACGCAATAGCGAACATGTTCGACCAAGCCACGATGGCCTTCAAGGATCTTATCAAGGAAAACCCCAAGGAGCCGGTTGGTCACGTTGAGCTTGGACGGATCTATATAATGATGGGCCGTTCGTTCAATGACGAATCGATGGTCGACAACGGAGTTGCCGAACTGCGGGAAGCCCTGAAGGTTGATCCCAACTCAATGGCCGCCCATTTCGAGCTCGGATGTGTTATGAAAGAGCGTGCAAAGGTCGAGGATGCAATTGCCGAGTTTGAAACCGTTCTCAGACTCGATCCTCTGCACGTTCAGGCCAAGGAGGAATACGGAGAACTTTCAAAAACCAGACTTCACTCCCAAGCCGAAGAAGGGATCAACCAAGCCCGAATCTTCAAGGAACGAGGAATGGTCAAGAATGCAATCCTTGAATACCAAAATGTTCTTCGCGATTCCCCCGGAAATGAAATGGCTTGGTTCGAACTTGGAAAGCTTTTCCTCGAACAGAACCAGGCCGATCAGGCTCTTGAAGCTTTGAACAAGGCGAAGGAGTTGAAACCCGAATTCACCGATGCGTATCTCGCCCTTGCCTCTGCCTACAACATAATCGAGCAACCCGACAATGCATCCATGGAGCTACAGGAACTCCTTGGAATTGATCCTGCCCACTTCCAAGGCTTGGTGATGCTTGGAGAAATTTTCCAGAAAAAGGGATGGGCGGAAGAGGCAGTCGAAAAGTTCGAAGCAGCCCACCAGGCCAATCCAACTCAAATTGAACCGCTCATCCAACTCGGAGTGCTGAACACGGAAAAGCAGGATCTTGATGTCGCTCGAAAGTGGTTCCAGAAGGTCATTGACATTGATGCCGGGAACAGCCTTGCCTCGGATTTCTTCGCCAATTTGAGCGCATCGCAGAAATCCCAGGACATCACAGAAGCCATGACACGCGCCCTGGAGGCCGAGAAAACCGGGGATATAGACGCCGCGATCATGCACTACGACAGCGTGATCGACCTCGACACGCGGAACCTCGAAGCCAGGTACAACCTTGGCAGGCTTTATGAGTCAAAGCACATGTATGATGAAGCAACCTTCGAGTTGGAGCAGGCACTGGCAAACGATTCGGCGACAAAGTTCAAGGATGTTACCGTCAGATTGGGCGACCTCTACATCCGCAAAGGGAAGATCGTCGAAGCTGTCGAAATTCTCAAACGGGCGAAAGAATACTTTCCCGGCAACATCGAAATCAGGATCCAGCTTATCTCTCAGCTTAAATTCAAATTCATGAACGGTTTTTCAAACGCAGATGAGTTGGCTGAATTCAACGCCCAAATCCGTGGAGCCACGGATAAAACTCAGAACGTCAGCGACTGGGTCGAGCTCGGCCTTTTCGTTTCCAAAGGCCTGGACACGACCATTACCGAAGAAGATGCGATCAACCAGTCGATCGCGTGCTTCGAAAAGGTTCTAGCCATTGACCCGAATAGCACTTTTGCGCTGTCCGAACTGGCCAAAGTCTATCACCGGAAAAACATGCTCGACGAAGTTGAAAACACCTTCAAAAAGATCCTCGAAATGGATCCCGATAGCAGGAGCATTCATCGAAAACTGGCGGAGCTCTACACTCAACAGAAGCGGTATCAGGAAGCCCTTTCCGAATTTCGCCAGATAATCGAACTTGAACCTGCCAACGGAGAATATTACGTCAAGGTCGTCGACATCTACAAAGAGATGTATGCCAAAGACGAGAACCGTGGAAAACAGTATCGAAATGTTCTGAATGAGATGAAAGCAAAGGTTGAAGCCAATACCAAAGATTCGATGTCCAGCTTCTGCCTTGGATGCGCGTTCATAACGCTATGCGAAGGTTTCACCCCCTCGGAAGAAGAGCAACAATGGGCCGTCTATTATTTCAAACAGGCAAATGCCGCCGACCCCAACAATCTCTGGCCCTATTGGGGGCTGAAGATTGTCTATAACAAGCAATCGATTTCGGGGAAACACATGTACGATGAAGCGATCGCCATCTGCAAAAAGGCTCTGAAAATCGATGAAAACAACGCCCGGGCGCATTTCGAACTCGGTGAGGCGTATAACGAGAATTACGATATTAATATGAAAAATGAAGCAATGACCGAGTTCAAAAAGGCAATTCAGCTGGATCCTGATTTCGTCGATGCGCATTTTCGGCTTGCAAGTATTTTTCGAGTGAAAAACATGTTCGACAAGGCAATCGAGGAATACAACAAAGTCATAGAACTCGACCCAACGAGCACTCTTGCAAAAGACGCCAAACGTTCCCTCGTTCACATCGAAAGATCCCGCGGGGAAGCCTGACGTAACTTTTCAATGAAGGGGGGCACGCGCCCCCTTTCACAAAAAGCCCATGCGCAATCCACGCCCTGCAGGGGCGGGTTTGAAACCCGCCCCTGCAGAGGTGTTGCACGAAGGAAATAAATGGGATTGGTATTACTCTCAGATGTTCTCGACCAACATGGCGATTCCCATGCCGCCGCCTACGCAGAGAGTGGCGATGCCGAGCTTGGACTTACGTTTCTTCATTTCATGAATCAGGGTCACGAGAATGCGGGTTCCGGACGCGCCGATGGGGTGCCCCAGCGCAATTGCTCCGCCGTTCACGTTGACCTTGGCGGGGTCGAAGCCGAGTTGCCTTGCGACGGCAAGGGATTGTGCTGCAAACGCTTCGTTGGCCTCAATGAGGTCGATGTCCTTGATTGTGAGCTCTTGCTTTTCGAGAAGCTTTTTGACCGCGTCAACCGGGCCCATGCCCATCAATGCTGGATCGACACCGGCATAGGCATAACCGCGAATTCTTACCAATGGCTTCACGCCAAGATCGTTGGCGGTTTCCTGAGCCATGACGAGCACTGCCGCGGCTCCATCGTTGATCCCGGATGCGTTGCCTGCGGTTACCGTTCCATCCTTCTTGAAGACCGTTCTCAAGGTGCCTAGCTTTTCGAGCGCGGTACCGGGCTTGGGATACTCATCTTTGCTGAACATGACTGCCGGGCCGCGTTTCTGGGGAATTTCGACGGGGACTATCTCATCCTTGAATCTTCCGGACTCGATTGCCTTGGCGGTTTTTTGTTGGCTTTCCCAGGAGAATTTGTCCTGGTCGGCCCGAGAAATTCCGTAGGTTTCCGCGACATTTTCGGCGGTGACGCCCATGTGGACATTGTTAATAGCGCAGGTCAGACCGTCGCGGAGGATCAGGTCGACGAGCTCGCCATTCCCGTAACCGTAGCCTTCGCGGCCCTTATCGAGGACATAGCCGGCTCTGCTCATCGACTCGACACCGCCGGCAACAACGACATTGGCCTCTCTCAGGGCGACGATTCGGGCGGCATCGACCACGCTGCGGAGGCCCGAGCCACAGAGCATATTGAGCGCCATCGCCGGGGCGCCGATAGGAACTCCGGCCATCAGAGCCGCCTGGCGGGCGATGTTTTGGCCATGGCCTCCGGCCAGAACGCAACCCATAAGTACCTCGTCGACCTGGTCGGGTTTCAGGCCGGCCCTTTTGATGGCTTCCTTGATCGCGATGCTTCCAAGTTTGACGGGAGAGAAATCAGCAAAAGAACCTCGGAGGCTTCCTATGGCAGTTCTGACCGCACCGGCGATTACGATGTTTTTCATTTTTCTACTCCTATTCCTTTTCTCTTTTGATTTATTTTTGTTTTGCAGGAACCTCAAAGTTCCCGTAATGGCAGAAGATCTTCGAGAGCTCTCCGGGATAGTTCTGGGAAAGCTCTGGGATAGCGCTTACATGTACTGTCCGCCGTTGATCGCCAGAACGTGCCCGGTGATGTAGGAAGCGGAACTCGATGCCAGGAACACCACACATGCCGCAATTTCTTCAGGTTTCGCGAATCTACCCATTGGAATGGTGGCGTAGATCTTTTCCTTGACTTCGGCGGGAATCGCCAGTACCATCTCTGTTTCAGTGAATCCTGGGGCGATCGCATTCGCGGTCACGCCTTTTTTGGCATACTCGCGGGCAAGGGTCTTGGTGAATGCAATAATGCCGCCTTTTGATGCGGAATAATTGGCCTGCCCGAAGTTCCCCATTTGACCAACGATGGAAGCAATATTGATGATTCGGCCGAATCCGCTTTCGGCCATCCCATCAATGAATGCCTTGGTTACGTAGAAGGTTCCGTCCAAGTTGACGGAAAGAACATCCCGCCACATTTCGGCATCCATTTTGGAAAAGCTCTTGTCCTTGGTGATTCCGGAATTGTTCACCAGAATGTCGACTTTTTTGAAGCGGGAAAGGACTTCTTTCTTCATCGCTTCGACTTCTTCCGGGATTGAAACGTTGGCTTTGACTGTCATCGCCACCCGGCCCTTTGCCCTGATCTGTGCCGCCAGTTCGTCGGCAGCCTTCGCGCTCGTCGAGTAGTTGATGACGATGTTGGCCCCGGTTTCAGACAGAGCCAAAGCAATCGCTCTACCCATTCCTCGGCCCGAACCAGTTACCAGAGCCACTTTTCCTTGGTTTTCCATTGTTCTCTCCTTTTCCTGTTTGTGCTAGAATTTCATGGCAAAAAATGCCTGATCTCCGGAAAAAAGCCGATTAGTTTGTGGTTTCGGAGCGTGCGTCAAGCCACTGACAGACCTTTGGCCAAAGAATTTTCATCGCTCCGGAACCGACGGAAAGACCGATATGACCGCTGGGGAAGGTGATGATCTCCTTGTCCGCGCTGGAAACGAGATCGTTGAAAGGTACGCTGGATCCAGGGGGGACGAGGAAGTCCTTTTCGGCAACCAGGTTTAGCACCGGGCAATTGATGTTCTGAAGTTTGACGGGAGCATTGTTCAGTTTCATTTCTCCGCGAACGAGCCGATTTTCCTGGAAAAGATATTTGATGAACTCTCTATAAGCTTCTCCGGCAACCGGGATATTGTCGTTGACCCAGGTTTCCATTGCAAAGAAGTTCTCAAGGAATTTGTCGTCTTCAAGCCTGTCGTAGAAGCCAGTGTATTTAGAAATGAAATTTTGTACCGGCTTGAGAAGAAGGAAAGACCATTGAAGAAAATCCGGGGGACAATTCCCGTAGGTCTCGATGAACTTGTCTACATCGAAGAACTTCTTGTCGCTCCAAAGATAGAGGAGCCCCTCCCGGCTCGCGAAATCGATCGGAGCAGCCATAATTACGAGGTTTTTTACGTCCTGCTGGTGTTGGGCTGCATACATGGCGCTCATGGTTCCACCCATGCAATAGCCGATCAATGTGACTTTGTCACAGCCAGAGTTCCGCTTGATCAATTCGACGCAACGCCTGATATACTTTTCCTGGTAGTCGGTCAGGGAGATGTGCTTGTCAAAATCGCTTGGAACGCCCCAATCTATCAGATATGTGTCGTAACCCTTGGAAACCAACGTTTGGATAACGCTTCGGCCCGACTGCAGGTCGAGAATGTATGGCCGGTTCACCAGTGCGTAGACTATCAGTACCGGTGGTTTTCTGAGCTTTTCGACCTGCGGAATGTAGCGCAAAAGCTTCATCTTGTTTTTTCGGAAAACAACATCGCTGGGGGTCTGCCCGACTTTGACCTTTGGAAAATCGGTCAAAAGATCACGCATCTTTTTGAACTTACTTAAATGGGACTCGGCCTCTTTGACCATCATTTGCGAAAAAACATCAGGGAACATTTGGCTCTCCTTTACTTCTCAAAGCCCAATTGAGATGGTACAGCACCCCTTCATTTGGTTCGGCCCGTCGAAAAACAGAGGGGGTCAGCGTTTATCTAATTTTTCGAGAACCTGGTCAACCTTTTCCTCAATGGCGTCAATTCGCCCGTAAAGTTCACCGATGTCGTCCCGCGTAGGAAGCTTGAGGCTCTTGAGCGAGGATAAAAGCACCTGATCGATGTTCTTCTTGAAAAACAAGGAGGCAGACATGTTCTGCGAGAGCTTTTCACAAAATTCAGGGCTACGAAGATACTTGTCGAGATATTCGGCAAGAGCTGCCTGCCAGGCAGCGAAGAACTTTTTGTAGGTCTCCTGTTCGATCCCTTCTTTGGAAAGGCTCATCCCGGCATTCATCAATTTCAGGTTGAATTCCGCGCACGCATCAAAAAAGCCCTTCATCTCTTCAAAATTACCGGAGGGAAATCCCTGCTTGGCCTGCCCTTCAGAGTCGGTTTTTGACATATTTTGCACTGCATCCTTATTCTTGATCTGCTTACCAGATATCCTAAGCCCACTGAAAAGCGAATGTCAAGGGATAAATTTCACATTATCTTTTTCCGTTATTTTGCCGCGCAAAAGGAACCATTTCAATCCCCGGGGCGAAGCAATCATTTTCTGTTCCCGGATTACTTCCCCCGATTTTGGGGAAGATACGTAACTTCTCAATAAAGGGGGGCACGCGCCCCCCTTCGCCTCGCGAAGTAAATTCGCGAGGCTCATCCCCTGCGGTCGGGCGCTTTGCGCCCTCCGGTGCGCTCTCATACCTCCCCCGGATTATTGAGATGATACGAAGATACGTT
>MNYA01000405.1:0-1069 GCA_001872985.1 bacterium CG2_30_54_10
CATCTTAGGAAGTGGCATGAAGGAGACCCTTCCTTCAAAAGCCGGCATGCCATCACTTTGTGCGCTGATGATTTCACCCGAACCGCTCGCGGCTACCTTGGAGGGCGCGAAGTTGATACGGACGCAGGAATTTCAGACCCGTTCCCGCGCTGAAGGCGCTTTGTATCGCCTCATCCACATCGTCCCAACGAGGATCGTCGCGGAAATACGGGTTCTGAGTAAGCGCGACATAATCTTTCTCGAACTTTTCATCTACAAGGGCAGCCGGATTGAGCTTGAACGATTGAAAATGATCGAAGGATTCGGGACGCGGGAATTCCGTAATCAGAACGGGGTTGCCATGCGCGATGTCCCAGAAATAATGCAAACAACCATTGGATAAAAAAACGAATCGGACATTCTGAGATTGAGCGTATTTCCGGGCTTGTTCCTTTCCGACGAGGGGATCGAAATTCTTCGACTTCGCCTCAGGAACAGCGACGGGAAAGCCGCGTTCGTCGAGCAGAAGGCAATCGATGAACCCGTGGGCGGTCTTCTCGAAGTCTTAACCGAGATCGTCAAGGATCTTTTTCTTGAGTTTGACATTGGTTTCAAGCGAGACGTTGGCGGAGCCATTCTCATCGTCAAAGAACCGCCACCCCGACCTCTGGAGAAGATCATTGATCAGGATTCGCGTGCTCGCTTCCTTTGTCACTTGTAGTTGTTTTCACCCTAAAAAAGCAATTTGTTTTCGCAGTTCCGAACTACCATGCTCGCCCCCTGATGTCAAAAGGAGAACTGGAGCCTCAACAGGGGAAATTTCCCTGAATAACCCGTCCAAATAAAATCAAGCATTATAGTTCTACTGTCCCAAATTAATTCCTGGCAGGAATATCTTGCTTTGGGTTGTGGATTTCCGTAGAATAGGCCCGGCAGGTTGGGGTATCAGAAAGCACAGCCTCTGAAGGGTGGCCACTGCCAGTTGGCTTTGGTGGCCAGGTTCCTGAGGGCCTGGGTCAGTAAATTTGAGAAATTTTGGAGAACCGAAATGAAAAAGTTGTCGCACATGCTCCCATTTATTCTTTCATCT
>MNYA01000405.1:1085-6545 GCA_001872985.1 bacterium CG2_30_54_10
GTTGTACCCAAGACTCCGCACAGACCCCAACGACCAAGGATTCGGGCCAGAGTGTCAACGCCCAGGCTCCAGGCCAGGCTCCAGGCCAGGCTCTTGCTGCGATGCCGGCCCATGTCAATGGTTTTTCGGGAAGCGTCCTCGAGACCATGAACTCCGGCGGTTATACCTATGTGAATGTAGACACCGGCACGGACAAGGCCTGGGCAGCAGCGCCACAATGTGTTGTCAAGGTCGGCGACAAGGTTGAAATTCCCCAGGGTTCGCCCATGGAAAAATTTCACAGCAAAACCTTGGATCGTGATTTCGATCTGATCTATTTCGTTCCGGCCATCAATGTTTCCGGCGTTCCAATGGCTGGTTCCTCAGGCAGCGCCGTTGTTCCTTCCACGGTTTCACCCGCGGTTACTGCCGTGGTTCCCTCCGCCATCTCCTCGGACGCTCCCGCGGTCGGCTCACCGGCCAATACGGCCCCAGCGGTTTCCACGACAGTGTCCACGGCGGTCGGCTCAGCGCCGGCAGTTCCCACAGTTCCGGTCGGCCACCCTGCGATCGGCTCAGCAGGCGTGATTGGAGCCCAGAAGGAAGAGATCGAGGTGACCGGCATTCAGAAAGTCGATGGAGGAAAAACCATCGCCGAGCTGTATTCGGAAAAAGCCGCCTTGGCAGGCAAGGAAGTGAAGGTTCGCGGGAAAGTCGTGAAGTTCAATTCCGGCATCATGGGCAAGAACTGGATGCATATCAAAGACGGAACCGGCGAAAAAGATTCCAGCGATCTTACCCTGACCACACCGACCGATACCGCCAAGGTCGGCGATGTCATTGTCGTTACCGGGGTTTTGGTTGCCGACAAGGATTTCGGCATGGGCTACAAATACTCGATCATCATCGAAGAGGCGAAACTCACCCACGAATAGATCTTCCCCCCATTATCAGCGCAACCAAAGAAACGTAAGCCAGGGCGAAAGTAAAGGAACCAGCCAGCAGTACCGCCTCAAAAGAGATAAGAAATAAAACCAAATTGAAGAAAATGGCGATCAGATAACTTACCGGCATAGTACCGGAAAGGCGGATTCCGATATACAAAGAGAACGGGATTGCCGCCAGGAGAACGACAATGAAGCCTGTCGCGGAGACCGATTGAATCCGAGGGGTTTGTAGAACAGCCGGTCTCGTAAGCAAAAAAAGAATTAAAATCGTTAACCCCATGTTAAGCAACGGCCGGTATGTTTCCCTGCGTATTTTGTCGATCGCGTTTATTTCCGTGCGCGTTTCCATTCTCTTGAGCATTCCTGGGCGCAATCCCGGACCCATTCCCTTGGCGAGTTGCGCGGGAGTGAAATATCCGGATGGGGGGCTTCCCTGTTTCCACATGTATGGGAAAAGATCTTCGAACTCCTGAAGGTTCCCTGAAAAAAGTGTAGCGTAAAACCCCCCAATCATGAAAAGCAATATGACCGGCGTTTTTCCGCTGTAATCTTTCACCAGATATAGGAACAGGAACAGCACCATGAAGGCAGCGACGAGGTTGACCGCCAAAAGCAGAAACCGGAAACCCTTCCGTTTCGGGTAAAGAACCAGTAGTCCGATAAAGGTCGATGGCTTCCTGCCCGCCAGATTCGAAGGGGCGATCCCAAGTGATGGCGGCGGCGAGCCTTCCCCGAAGAGGTGCCCCATGGCTACCGGCAGGAGAAGTCCCAGTGGGCCAAAGAAAAGCGATTCGAAAAGAGGCGCCTCGGGCCCGACATACCAACTTTTCAAGACGAAATTTGCCAGAAGAACCACGCAAAGCCCCTGAAACAGAAACTCTTCAACATTCCGAAATATCTTGATCCTTCGCCAATCAAACATGGAAGAACGAACCAGGCTTTGCATCAACAACCAACGCCACACCAGAAAGATCCCCGTCAGGCACAAAAGAGCGGGGACTGGCCCCCATAAAACCGAAAAATCGTAGAAACCATGGGCCAGAACAGCTAGACAGAAGAACAATCCCAACCGCAAGGGCCGCATCCAACCAGGCCCCTTGGGAATCAAACCGTACCCCGTGATCGAACAGAAAGCCATGTGGACGCTGCTACAGAAAAATCCCCTTCCGAAAAAAGAGGCTGAAAAAGGGTCGGAAAAATAACTGAGGTTTTCTTCGAAAGCGAAGCCGAGCCCGGACATCGACGCATAAATGAGAAAATCGCCGGGCTCCTTCAAACGACGCGTGAAAATGAAAATGAAAAGAAGGGGAAGCAGCTTCAATCCCTCTTCCAGAAGCCCAACATTCAGGACCAGATCCGCAAAGTATTTCGGCCAGCTCCCAATAAAATTCGCGCCCGAAGGCGTTTCCACGGAAATATACATACGGAACGCGTCATCAACGAAATAAAGAAGGGGAACCGTCAGCATCCCAAGCCCGCACGTGAAAATCAATGGAAAATCAGACCCGAGCCCGGTAACATCAATCCGCCGCAGAAAAAGAAACCAGAATAAAAAACTTATCGATGCGCCGATGAACCCACCCATCGTCCATCGGTTAGCCAAATGATACCAGAGATACGCGGAGTATTTTTCCCATTTCCCGGTTTGAAAATAAGTTTGAAAAACCGAACTTGGAACCGCCCGTTGCTCGATCCAGGATTCTTCCAGAAGCGATGCGGCTTTTTCGAACTCTTCGCTCCTGGCATTGAAACGGACCATGAAGGCTTTTGTCGATGCGGTTGCATTGTTCAAAACAATCTCACGATCCAGGAAGGGACGAGCTTCGGAAAACCTGTTCAACTCAGTAAGGGCACGTCCTTTCAGGAGATTGGCGAATCTCAGATCGGGGTTTTTTATCCGACCCAGGTAGAACAATGCTTCTTCGTACTTGCTCGTAAAGCCCCGATCGCAGTCATCTCTGAAAATCGCGATCAGGCCTCGGCCCAGGTTTCCAAGATCGGCGATCGCGGAATCGGAATTCCCAGCCAGGCGACCGTACTTCTCGATCAATTCAGCGAGGTTAACAGCGTCCATTCCCGGGAAATGCGCCGCGATGAATTCCCAATGAATCGAAGGGTTGAACGGATCCTGCTTTAGCAGATACTCTTTCCGCTCGATGCAAAGTTCGGGTGGAAAGGAGTCTTCCTGCCCTGCCGGAAATGGCTGCGCTGGGTCGTGTTTCGGCGTTGGAATGAAAAGGGCAAGGAACCCAACCGTAACGACAAGCAGGCTGAAGGTGCGGCGGAAGCGCTTCAACCGATTGCCCAACTCGCCCAGGCGGGTTTCCCACCGCTGAGTGGAGCTTTTCAAATCAGTTTGCGGGTGCGACATATTTTAATTTCTCAACACGAGGCTAACAAAGGTCGGTCGTGTTGGCAATGCCCCAAAAAAGTCGGCCGATTGGGTACCCCGAATGGATACCTCCAAAGGGAAACTCGAATGGGAAACCCGAAAAAGGCAACGGGAGAAATCAGGTTTCCTTCTGTGGAAACGGCTGCAGACCAGCTTCCGTTGAGAGGATGAATGGTTCATGGCCATGACCGAGTTTCCATTTTTGCAGCAAACCCCAATGTGCCCGTGGGATTTCCCTGATGGCAGACTCCAGATGACAACGTCGCCGGGCATGTAGGGGGGGGTTTCGCCTTTTTCCAGTTGTTTGGAGCTTTAAGGCCAAGAAGCGCATTTTTAACTCCTTGGACATTCGAGATCATCCCAATTGGGATTCCGGCCTTCTTGAGGCAGGCAGAAACAAGGTCGGCACAACCGAGATTTCCGCCCTCAGTTCCAGCGGCAAAGAGAAATTAGCGGAGGCCGAATTTGGAGGGAAAGGCATGGAGGTAGAAACCCGCCCCAAAGGAAGCACAAATTGGGCAGGCGCCCCCTCTTTTTGAGAAGTTAGATTTCCTCGCTGTGATTGAAAACAACTCCCCGCTTCAGAAGCCCGTCGGTTACCGCCGAAAAAATCTCGGCCTGTCCACCGAACAACTCGGGCGGGAAGACACCTCTTCGCTTGAATGTTCCGTTCAGGATCAGGCGAGCCATGATAACGTTCGGAAACCCGGTGGCGCGTGCCATCGAGCTGAAGCCCGTTTTCGCATCGAATCGGTCGAGCAGGTCATAGGTATGTCGAACCCTCTTCCCGGAGCGGGTTCCGGTGCATTGGACACGCATGACTGTGAACTCCTCCTCGCCTGGCTGAAGCTTCCACATCGGGAAAAGCAGTTTGGTGGCAAGATCGAGAGGCTTGATCTGGACGCCCTTGACATCGACCGGCGTTTGGGAGAAGAACCCAGTTTCGCGAAGAACCAGCATCAGATCGATGTGTCCGGGATATCGCATGGTCTTTTCCTTCATATTAGGGCATCGGATGGTCTTCATGAGTGAGCGCAATCCGTCGGTGTTGAAGGCCTCGAGCGTTCCGACGCCCGGGAGATCGACAAGCTCGGGCTCGCTCAAGGCGGGCATGGTTACGATCTTCCCGTTGAGAACGTATCGCGCGGGCCTGGTATATTCCTCGATAACATCGATGGGCGAAAACGGAGCCTTGTACTCGAAAGGCCATTTGCGTATTCTGGGAAGCCCAGCAACCAGGATCAGCGCTTCTTCGAACTCCTCGAACTCGGCGGCGTATTTCCCAAGAATCAGGTTCGACATTCCCGGGGCCACGCCGCAATCGACCACGGCGGTGACATTTTTATTCTTGGCAAGACCGTCGAGTTCCATGGCATCCTCAGGCATGAAGGCTATGTCGGCGATGCATTTTCCGGCCTCAATGACCAACTTGAGGGTTTGGAAACCGAGAAATCCAGGCACCGCACCGATCACAAGATCAGCCGGCCCGATCAATTCATGAATTTTTTCCGGTTTGGAAAGGTCGGCAGTCACCGTCTTGACATCGGCTCTCTTGGCAAGCCTGGCAAGCGTCTCCGGATCGCGATCCGCAACCGTGACGCGGAAGTCTTTTTCTTTCGACAGGTCTTCGGCCATCACCGCGCCCACCATTCCGGAGCCGAGTACCATTATGTTCTTCAGTTGTGCCATGTTCGATGCTTCCTTTCCACGTTCAAGTCTTGTGTTGTGCAATCGCCAGCCAATTCCCAACGTTCGTTATCCGGCCCGGTTGGGTAAGGATATCGCCGTAATTTACGCGCCAATTCGAAGGCGGTGGCAAGGTTCTTCGCAAATCCTCAATCGAAAATTTTCCATCCCTCATCCTATCACTTTTCCGGCATCTCAGACAATCAGGTCGGCTCTGCACGGTTCCGAAGAGCCCGACACCCAAGGTGCGGAATAATTATACCCGACTATTTTTTGGGGAGGCAAGAGCCCGTCTCTTATCGCAGAAAGACGATATGCACAAAAGCAAACTGAATTCTGTGATTTTTATGAGTTCAATTTTCGGGTAATGGCGAATCGATGACTGATGGAGTTTGTCATTGCGAGGAGGCAGCGCCGACGAAGCAATCTGGTTCAGCGGGATTGCTTCGCTTCGCT
>MNYA01000038.1 GCA_001872985.1 bacterium CG2_30_54_10
GGAATGGCTCACTTCTTCGCGACGCTTATTCCATTTCCACGTATCTCCCAACCCGGGATCGGCGCGGTTTTTCTGTATTACGCGATCCTGCATCTTTTTTTTCACTGGGAGGTCATCTACAAATACACAACCGCCATTGGGTCAGCCGCTTCCGAACTCTGGGAAGACCCCGACTACAAACTCTCCCTTGGGCTGCTCGGTGGGTTGGCAATTGGGTGCGGACTTTTCCTTTCGGTGTTCGGCCTATCGAGATTGGAAAGGCAGCCGTCTTTGCGTGCAACGCTTCTCGATGTCGGCTATGGCTCTTCGCTGCTGCTTGAAAAGGGCGGAAAGACCGCTTTGATCGATGCGGCAATGCGTGACGGACTTTCCGAATACGATGTCGGGGAAAGGGTTATCCAGCCTGCGCTTTCCGAAAAAGGGGTTGACAAGATCGACGTGGTTGTCCTGAGTTCGGCCCTCCCAGAAAGGATTTCCGGGCTAATGATCGTCTCGGAGAACTATCAGATCGGGAAAATCCTCGCGCCTTTCGATATTCCGACCGACGGAAAGCTGCTTTCCTTCCCTGATTTTGTCCGCCGTTTCACTCTCGCCGACATGAAAATGGAGGCTGATTTCAAAAAGGGAATTATTTCTGCAAGACCGCCCGATTATTATTGGGATCAGGCTTTTTCGGCATTCAACGCTCTGATAAAACGCGTGAACAGCGCCGGGATACCTGTTGGGCGAATCAAGGAAGGAAGCCGGCTTCCGGGGTTTGAAGATTGCATTGAATGTCTTTACCCCCCCAAGGCTAAAGATCCTGAAAGATTCTCGGCCTACTACGATGGAGCGATTCTTAAGATCACCGAAGCCGGCATGACAATGCTCTACACGCCGGGAAATATGTACCCATTGCAAAAAATCATGCCGCAAAAAGTTGACATGCTTTTCCTGGCAGAGTTACCCTACCCTCTTCAAAACTTCTTGGATCTGATGACCGCACGCAGGTTCGACCGCGCTGCGATGAGTTTTCGGAAACCCTCTTCCTGGCTCCTTGAAGGGTATTACATGAAAAAAATCCTCGACGGCCGCGGAATCCAACTCGATCGAAAAACCCGCGACCTTTCTGATGTGTTTTACCGAACCGATACCGATGGCGCAGTCCAGGTTGATGTCTTCAAAAACAAAATTTCAGTGAAGCGATTTATCGAAAGCCCGACAACTGTGATCCCTGTATGGCATTGACCAGACTCGAAAAGCTGACATTCACTCTGCTGGCCATCGGAATCGTGATCGGAGGTTGTCTGATTTTCATCAAGATTCAAGCCAACAATTCCAAGAATCGGGCAGCGCTTGATGACATCCAAAAAATTTCCGCTTTAACTCCAAGGAATGTTATCGAAAAGGATGTCGATCCCCCTGACCTTGGCGGAGACGACTCAGCCAAACTGAACATCAACAAGGCAACCCTTGCCGACCTCGACTCACTCGAAGGAATGGGGAGGGCTTTCGCCCAGCGGATCATCGATTACCGGAAGGAAAAGGGCGAGGTCAAAGACCTGAACGAGCTCCTCACGTTGAAGGGAATGACGAAGAAAAAGTATTTAACCCTTTCACGCTTCCTGAGCGTGAAAGGCGGAAAGTCGGGTCGCGAAGGGGGAAGCCTCAAACTCAATCTCAATTTCGCATCCGAAGAGGAAATTGAAAAACTCCCCGGGATCGGGAAAACCCTCGCTCATGCAATTGTTGAGATAAGAAATCAGCAAGGTACCTTCCATTCGATCGAAAATTTGAGGGATGTCCCGGGCCTCTCGGAGGAAAAATTGAATAGGTTCGTAAATCTCATTTCCGTAAAATGACAATAAAATGACGAAGGCAGGGCAACATGGTCGAATACGGATTTGAACAGAAATCCTTCAAGACAAGCAGCAGCAGATTCATCTTCACCTTCCTTTTCCTGATCTTCCTTGCTGCCTGGGCTATATTCCTGAGCCCAAACCTCGCCGGCCTTCTTCCCCCGGGCTTCCACAAAGACCTTCTGGTCGATTTCATCAATGTTGGGCAAGGCGACTCCATTCTGATACGAACTCCCGCGGGAAAAACATTCCTGGTCGATGGAGGCACCGTGGTCCCGCTTGCACAAGCAAAATCCGAGGGCCGCGAACTGGTGCATTATTACCTGCGAAATTTGGGGATCGACTACCTCGACGGAGTCGTTGTAACGCATCCGCACAACGATCATCTCGGCGGAATATTGCCCGTGTTGAAGCTGTTCAAGATCAAGCAGGTTTGGGACTGCGGAGCCGATTTCAATACCATGACATTTAAAGATTACGTCGCGCTTTGTCGGCAGAAGCGAATCCCCGTGACGGTTGTTAAATCCGGTGATGTGCTGGATTGGGGCGCAGAACTTTTCGTTCAGGTTCTTCACCCGACCGAGGTTGTAAAGTCAACTGAATTTTCTGACATCAACAACATGTCCATTTCTTTGTTGATACGTTATGGCAAAGTAAATCTTCTCCTGGCCGGCGACATCGAAGAAAAAGTTGAGATTGAGCTGACCAGGTACGGAGACAAGCTCAAATGCCAGATCATCAAGGTTCCACACCATGGGTCCGACACGAGCATCTATAAGCCGTTCTTAAAACTGGTCGCTCCGGTTTGGGGAATCATCCAGGTCGGTCGGAAAAATGTCTTCAAGCATCCCCGCCCGGAAATGCTCGATCTTTACTCCAAATCCGGGATCAAAATATATCGAAACGACCACCAGGGGAACATTCGGCTCGCCGTCGGAGGTTGTGACGCAAGAGATTTTTCTTTCACGGTTGACCGGGAACTTTGATCCTTCTATACTTACTCTGACTTCCCAAGCACCCGAAAGGAACATTTACGAATGGAAGAAGCCCTCCTGTTGAAGAACCCTCCTGCCACAGAAGAAACCTACACTCACCAATGGGAGGACATCCGGAACCGCGAACCCGGCCTCGTTCGCCTCCTGGACAAGATCGCCCGGCCCCAGGGAACAGCTCTTATCTTTTCTCACGACGACCCCGACGGCATTACCAGCGGCCTTATTTTCAAAAGGATGCTACAGAAAAAAGGTTGGAAGGCCGCATTGCGACTGCCTAAAGAGTTCATGCTTCAGCCTTCTCAACTCGCGGATGGGTTGAAAGAAAACCCCGACACCGGCCCTATCTTCCTGCTCGACAAGGGAACGCTCGCCCCTTATGCCGACTACGGCCAAAAGCATCCCCTTTACATCGTCGATCATCATCCCACCCAGAAAGCCCCGATCGACTGCGTAATCTACAACCCCAGCCTCGAAAAATACACATGGTGTTCAACCTCGATCCTTGCCCACGGAATCTCAACGCTGTCCGGAACCCGCGACCTATTCGATGATTTCCTATGCCTGATCGGCTTGAAAGGCGACTGGGCAATCGAGCCTGTGAAAGGCCTCCTGGCCGATTTCGTAAAACCCTTCCTCAAGGAGTTCGGAATGGGCTACCAGAACCTTCTGAAGATCGTGAAAGAACGGCCTACCCAGTTCGATTCGGAACAGCGCGAGGTCACCTGCCTCCTCAGCCGGATCACCGAATTCGTCCATGGAACCGGCGGCGGCGGGTTTTCGTACTTCTATCATGACCGTCACCCAGATCTGAAAAAAATCGATCATGCTGGATGCATCGCCGAGGGCCTTGAGGCAATTTCCGACAAGGTAGACTCCCTAAAAAAAATCACCTCTCTCGATCAGTTCGTGGGCTTGATTCCCGAGCCAAGCAGAAAACTCCTGCAAAGGATGTTCGGCTTCTTCCTCGAAGATTGGGAAAATGCAAGCAAAACTCTCGACACAACCGCGCGAATCCTTCGGCTCGAAGACACCGCGATCTATCTTTTCGTCGGAGTCAAAGTCCCACTCCTTCCCATGATCGGTTCCATCAAACTTTTCGACCTCAAGAAAAAAGCAGGCGACAAAACCGCGCAGATCATCATGGTCAGCTCAGTATCCGATGAGTACACGCACGTTTCAGTTCGCGGAACTGGCGACCGCGTCCACTCCGGAAAATTCTGCGGAAATATGCAAAACACTCTTCAGGCGAGATTCCCTGAATTCAAATCCCTCATCAGCGGCGGCGGCCACCCCAAAGCGGCCGAATGCACCATCAAAACCGGTAAAGTGACCTTCTTCCAGGTGCTTTCCCAAGCGATGGCGCAGTTAAACGAAATGCGTGACCTCGACCTCCTCTGGCGCGATGGCAAGCTATCCGGCAAGCCGGTTGCGAAGGCTCGGGAGATCGGCTTGGAATACGTCCCCCAGACCACAATTTGAAAGGAAACCGGAATGTCATTCAAGGAAACTGATTTCCCACTCCTCATAAAGTTTCTCAAAACCTTTATGGCTAAGGAGACCGATCCTATCCTGATCCGCGACGTTCTTCAGCAGCTAATCAAGATGTATGAAGATGTTCCCCTCTACCCCGGCATTGTCAGCATGTGTCTCAACACTGCCGTAAAAGAAACCTCCCCCCAAGACCTGACCATTGGCCAGAAAATCTACGTTCGAAATCGCGAAGACTGCTACCACGGAACCGTCGTGGCCAAGGACGCAGATGGGGTCACAATCAAGGGCGTCAAATCCGTGACATCTGAAGACGAACTTGAGATCGGTTTCAAGGAAATGGAACGCGTGAGCTTCATCAATGAAAAAGTATTTGAAGAGATCTGGCCATCCCTGGTCTTTGACAAAGGAAAAAGAAAATGAAAATCCAAAATCTGCAAAAAGATGATTTCTACCTCTTGGCGGGTCCTGCGGAGCTCACCGTCCGGAGCGGCTCGCTCGAGGCGATCGCTGCCCGACTCGGCACGGGTGAGAAAGTTGTCGTCCCCCTTGGGAAGAGCCTTCCAATCAAAACATTGGAGACCTCCTCGGTCGAATTCGAGGCAAAAGATGACGCTTTCACCAAGATGGAAGCCAGCTCGATCCCCTCGGAATGGGATGACCTCCCGGAAAAGATCGCCAAAGAACGAGTCGCGGGACAGTTGTACAAGGTGATCGTCATGGGAGAGGTGGATACCGGGAAAACCTTTTTCAGCACGTACCTTGCAAACCGTCTGATCGCCAAACTCGGACGAACGGCGATTCTTGATTGCGATACCGGGCAGTCGGACATCGGCCCTACAGGCACTTTTGGGATGCTTGTCATGAAAAAGTCGGCCGTCTTTTTAACCGAGGAAATACCGACCCATCTGTATTTTGTGGGAGCGCACTCCCCGGGGTTGCATTTTCTGCCCGTAATGACGGGCCTTGCAACGATGCTCCGGATAGCTGAGAAAGAGGCCGATGCCCTGATCATTGACACCACAGGCTGGGTTCAGGGAGATGGCGGACGCGCAATTAAGAAAGCCAAGCTTGACATCGTCAACCCCGACCTCGTAGTTCTTATGCAGCGTGGAACCGAACTCGAACATCTGGTGAAGCACCTCCCACCGTCACGCATAGCCCGTCTCCCGGTTTCCAAGAAGGCATCACTCACTTCTCAACTGGATCGCAAGACACTCCGCGAGATGGTATCAACGCGCTACTTCCGCGATTCGCACGTGGTGACGATTCCGTTCAGGCAGGTTTTCACCGACAGAAGCTTTTTCTTAACAGGTTCGCCTCTTTCGCTGCCCGGCACGCTTCATTCCGAAAAACTTTCCGGATTTGAAGGCGTCTTCGTTGTGACTTCTGGCCCTCCCCTTCCCGAAATGACAAAAGAGTGGCCGAAGGATGTGGCGATCAGAAACTTCATCGCCGGCGATGAGCGCGGCCTCCTGATCGCCCTTCTTTCGGGCGCACAGGACTGTCTTGCATTGGGCCGCCTCGAGGAAATCGATTTTCTGAATAACCAGTTCAGAATCCGTACCCCCTACAAAGCCTCCCTCGAAAAAGTGGCCGGAATCCAGTTCGGCTCGTTGAGGGTGAATGAAAAAGGCGAGGAAGCCGGTTTCCTCGAACCCGGAAGCCTCTGATTCCGACAAACTCCAGCTCAAGCCCGGGCCGCGTAAAAATGCGGCCGGGCTTTTTTTTCGAAAAAGTTGAATGCCACATGCCGATTGGGAGCGAGACAGACAAAAAAGCCTAAATTACCGCAGAACCGGATTAAGATTAACCGAAGAAAAATTCAAAACAAATTGTCGAGATGCTGAGAAAGAGGGATTAAGAAATTCAAAAGATTTTTTGGCCGCAGATGAACGCAGATGAACGCAGATTTGGACGGGAAAGAAAGAGATTCGTAAGAGTTTAGCCGTTTGAAAAAATGGAGATGGAGGAAATGATGAATGATGAATGATGAATGGAGAATGATGAATGGAGAATTTGGAGAGGTTTTCTCGAGAATCCCATTGTTTTTTTCTCCCATATCTCCATTTTCTCCCATTAACCTTTTCTTCAATTTTCCCAAACTACTAAACTCTTACTTTCTGGGTCATCGGGATAATGCAAACTTTTCTCGCAACCGCCTATCTGATCGGGGAAAGCAGCATTCTTCATTTAGCTGCCGGTCCTCAGAAGTAGCTCTACTGGCTCAACGGTTTCTGGAAACCTCTAAGGCCTTGTTAAGAAATAACTGTTACATTCTGGTTCATCGACCGGCCATAAGGGC
>MNYA01000443.1 GCA_001872985.1 bacterium CG2_30_54_10
TGTTGCCGCCTCCATTACCAAAAAATCCAAGCGTTTCACTTATCTACTCAATAATTCGGGGAAACTCAATGATTTCTGGCGCAAGAGACTTCTCCCTTCGGTCGAAATGACAGCATCGTTTGTCATTCCGAACGAATGTGAGGAATCTCGCTTTATGTTGAGAATCAGCTAATGCCCCTTCTTTTTGAGCAGATACAAAATACCGATGCCGTGCAAAATTCTGCTGATGGTCCTCCAAGACGGCACTGCGGGTAAGACAATCACTTCTTACCCGCAATGACATTGTGTAGACTGCGCTTCTGCATGAGACTAAGCCATCACATCGATATTTTGGCCCAGCCCACCTTCAGATGCAAGTGCGGTTGCTTCCTGCTGATTGACCTTGATGAGCTTTTTCGCGAGATCCAGCGTCTGGGCTTGTCCCATTTCGAGAATTTTCATCAACTCAGCTATCCCAGAACCTCCGGAACCTCCGGAAACGCCGCCGACTCCCATTGGTCACCACCTCCTTTCCAGAATTATCAGGCTGCGACATTCAACCGCGGCTTGTTGGGCGGCGGCTGGCTCGAGCTCGTGTTCTTGCCGTGAAGCCTGATCACCTCAACCCATGTGCCGCGTAAATCCTCGATAAGGGGGCGAATCTGCCGCATCGGCTCGGGATCCTTTTTGATATTGGCTTCGCTCAGCTTGTCGAGGAAAAAAAGATAAAGTCGCTCAAGGTTGACCGCAATCTCGCCGCCCTTCTCTTTGTTGAGCGAGGTCAGAAGTTCGGCGATGATCGCCTGGACGCGTAGAAGGTTGTTGCTGATCTTTTCCACGTCCTTTCCATTGAAAGCCTCATCGGCTTGCGCCATGAACCTCAGGGCGCCATCGTAAAGCATCAGGATCAGCGCCTCCGGGGAAGCAGTATCGATCTGCGTTTTGCGGTAGGCATCCGGTTGTCCCAAATTGACCACGATGCTCACCTCTTTCCCATAGCAACCGCTGTTCCCGAACGCATTCCAGCCCCGGGTTTTGACAGGGATTGAATGGAGTTGTCCAACAAGGGCATCTGATACTCATAGAATCGTAATTCCGCCTCGAAAAATCTCATCAATTCCTCCAACCATTCACCGGTTTTCGGATTTGGCGCTGATTTGAGGGCTTTGAGCTCCATTCCATGACGGGTGACAAACTTGGCCTGATGAATGGAAAACCAGTTGAACAGAACCTGACTGCCGGATAACAGATCGTGAAGGCCAAGCAGGTCATCGAACTGAGCCTTTGCCGGGCCATCCAGATCGACCAGGTGCGTTTCCCCAACACTCCTTGAAAGCTTGCGACAAACCTGCCGACCACGCCGGCTCTCATTCTCATGTTTCCCCAACTCCCGACGGATTCCGTCCAACCCACGGCACATATCGTCCAATCGGCACAGGACAGGCTCCGTCATCGCCTGCGAGATAATCTCGGCAATCGGCGTGCCTTTGTTGAGATACTTTTTGATGGTTTCTTCGAGCGAAAGGCAGGTCACATATCGGGTCATGATACCGCCCTCGGTGGCGTTGACGACCGTTCGATCGGTCTGTCGAATCTGATCTTCGAACCAGCTCCGGTAAAGATTCATGTTCTGATCGGTGAACAGCACTTCACCCGTGGATTTAGTTATCCGATGGACACCACGCTTGGCGATGTAGGCAAGAGTCTCGTGCTCAAGCGATGTGAACGGATGGACGGAGTCGTAGAAAACATCATCCGAATACGAGCCTCTTACATAAAGGCGCCCATCCTGAAAGGAAAGATCGAGCCCGACAAAGATTATCGGGTCGCAACCGAACTGGCGAGCCATATCGAAGGCTGTCGTGGCGATCGATCCCCAGCACAGAACTTTTCCGATTGGCTCGCGGAACGGTTCCAGGAGATTTCCGAGACCGCTTCCGAAGGTCATTACCATTTTGGGGCCGGCGAAACTTTTCATGATGT
This sequence comes from bacterium CG2_30_54_10, assembly GCA_001872985.1. Classification (GTDB taxonomy): domain Bacteria; phylum Muiribacteriota; class Ozemobacteria; order Ozemobacterales; family Ozemobacteraceae; genus CG2-30-54-10. The sequence continues at coordinate 1,963 of MNYA01000443.1, forward strand.
CGGGGTGTGTCATCGGCTCGATCGCGAGCCAGACCCCGGTCTCTTGCTCAACACCGACGAAATCAAGAGAGTTCAGATACGATGGGTCGGCCGCGCAAACGATATGAGGCCGGAGCCCGCGTGCGACAAGCGGCCGAAATGTCGTGTCGGTAGCCAGGATCAGGAAACGATCTGAAACCTCCGAAAGAAGATGAACGTTCTTCTCGAGGGAAGGACCCGCCGCGACAATTACCGCCGGGACATTCCGGAATTTTCCGAAGAGGCGGGAAACCCCGGGCAGTCGCGCCAGAGCATCGATATTCGCGAAGGCATTGGTATGGAACTCATGGCCGGTATGCATTAGAGTGACAAGGTTTCCCTTGGACCTTTTGCAGAGGTAGCGGATTTTTTCTTTCACGCGCTCGAAGTAAACGTGGAAACGTGCAAGGCTTGGAGGATGCTCGATGATGGTCAGCGCATCCAGCGCCCCCCAATCGAGGGCATGATACCAGGATTCGCCGACCTGATCGGGAGTATTTCCGATACACCAGTCGATCCTGGGATTCGCAAGCAAGGTTCGCATGTCTCGGGTCGAAAGCGCCAGAAAGAAAACCTGCGGGTCCGGCTCGATAACGAACACCTGGTGTTCGATCACCGGGCCTATTAAACGCGCCAGAAGGTCATCCAGAACATATCCAAGTCCCATTCCCAATACAATGAAATGGGCCTGCACTGGAGTCGCGCCGGTCACGCCGGTCACGCCGGTCACGCTGGTCGCGCCGATCACGCTGGTCGCGTTGTTTGTGCTGGTTGCGCCGATCGCGCCGGTCATGCTGGTCGTGTCGGTTGTACTGATCGCGCTAGTAGCACCGGTCGTACTGGTCGCGTTGTCTGTGCTGGTCGCGCTGGTCGCGCTGGTCGCGTTGTCTGTGCTGGTCGCGCTGGTCGCGCTGGTTGCGTTGTCTGTGCTGGTCGCGTTGGTCGCGCTGGTTGCGTTGTTTGTGCTGTTTGCGCTGTTTGCGCTGATCGCGCCGGGCTTGCCGGGCATGCTGGCCGCGTCCATCGCGCTGAGCACTCTGATCGCGCCGGACTTGCTGGTTGCGTCGATCGCGCAGTCAACTTGGCGGCGGGCTTCAGCTTCGGGTTCGTATCGACTGTGGTAGGCGAATGCTTTGCCGCCAGCCTCGCTTACCTGAAGGGCTGGCGACCCATTCCTGGCCGGCTGGATCCGATATTGCACGCCTTCATCGACCTTTTTCGTAAGATCGACAAGCTTGACCAGATCAGGGTGCCGAATCAGCGCGGGGAGATTCTGTTGGAGCATTGTAGGGCTCATGACAGTTCAGAACCACCCTTCCTCCCGGGACGCCCGGGCATCGTTCAGATCAAGCTCAACACAACGCAACTTCTCGAAAAGAGAGGCTACGCGCCCCCCCTCGACATGCGAAGTAAGGGCGACCGGTCGGTCGCCTCTACAGCCACGCGGTCGGGCGCCTTGCGCTCTCCGGTCTGCTTTCGTAATTTTCCCCTAATCCCTAATCCCTGTTTCATTGGCCGACTTGAGTTTTCCGAAAATTTCCAGGCTTTCTTTGAAAAGGTCGGGGAACTCGTATTCGAGAATGTCGGCAAGGCCGACCCAGTCCTGATTTTCCTGGGAATTCCGCAAGCCTTCGATGTGTTGGTTTATCCGCTCCAATAATTGTTTGCGGCGCATTTCCAGACCTGATTCCTGCATTGCACCCGCAAACCCTTGCTCGAGGTTCGCGAGCATTGTGGAAAGCCATTCCAAACCGTCGATCAACTCGAGAAAAGCGTCCATGGCTTCCTTTACCTTACCGATGCGAAGATCGCCGGCGATTGCGAGCGCCTGTTCCTCGACATGTGGAACGATGACCGCGCTGTCATTTACACCTGCCTGCAACAGTTGCTTTGCCGTTGCCGCGATGAACTCGACACTCTGACAATCGAGCACTCGTTTTCCCTCGAGCTTCGCTAAATCATCAGGATCGATGTGGGTTTCATCCGCGATCAACTCGACGATGGTCAGCCCATTTTTTTTCAGGTCGTCCCGGATTGCGGCCATCAGGCCCGCCAGGGTTACTTCCGGTGTCAGTTCTTCAACATCAAGCGGTTGGCCGTTCAACAGGATTTTCAAAGGATTTCCCCCTTGTTATCTTCCGCCGGTCATCTGGGAAAGCTGGCTTGCGAAGGCCTGAGATTGCGTCTGATAACGGGACATGGCAGTTTCCAGGTCGGCAAACTGCTTGATCAGAGCATTCTCGCGATTGGTCAGGCGGTCCTGCTGCTTGGTTATCTGATCGTTAATCAGCAGGATCTGCTTGTCCATCTCACTGTTCGAGCTGGTAATGCCACTTCGGCCAACCCGCCTGGTCAACATGCCGTCTGACTTCGTAAACTCGTTCATGGCGCCCTTCAGACGACGGGCGATTCCCATGCTGGATTCGGTGGTCGAATCTTTTGCGAACAATTCCGCCACCTTGTCTGGATTGTCGCTAAGGGCTGAATTCAACTTCCCTTCATCTACTACTTTTAAAATTCCGCTCTGGGTATCCTGATAATTCGAACCGACCACTCCGGTGCTGATGCCAAGGTCAGAAAGGCTATCGAAGGCCTTGTCCACGCTTTTGACCACGCCGGACACGACAACCCGCATCCTGCTTCTTGCCATCGATAGGGTCGAATCGCTGCCCAGAAGGCCGATCTGAAACTGGCTCTCGTAAGTGGCGATCTCATCAGCCGACATGCTCTTCTTCTGGACGTCCGTCAAAGCTTCCATCTGGTAATTATGCTTTTCAGACAACCTTGTGGTAACCATATCGATCGATTCATTGTAAGTTTTGATGAAATCGTCGATGGCTTTTCGCGCAACCTCGGTGTCGGCGGCAATTGAAACTGTCTCTCCGGCGCTTCCGGTAACCTCTTTGAGTGTGAAGGTCACACCATCCGCAATGTCAGAAACCTGGTTGGACTGGCGAACCTGGTCCGCCCCTCCGGACAATCCGTCGACACTGAAAATGGCATTTTGACCGACTTCCTGAGTGGCGGTGTTCAGCCCCAGGGCGCTCAGAAAATTGCTCGTATCACTCGCGGAACCCAGAGCGATGGACGAGTTTCCCGTTTGCATAGAGGTAAGGGTGACCGCCCCGCGTGATGAGTCGAATTCCGCTTTCACGCCAACCTTTGTGTTGTTGTTAATGGCCGTCAACAAGGAGTCCAAAGTTGCCGTAGCTGGATTGGCAATATTGAAGTTGACACCGTTGATGGTGAAATTCCCCGAAGTGATGGTCGTTGCAAACCCAGCCTTGTCAAGTGTCGCGGCAGTCTGAACGTTTGAAATCGGATGGCTGCTCTCCAATGAAGAGCTGGCGCTCGAACCGACAGCCGTAGAAATCGGCAGGTTCAGCACGGAAGCAAGGTTCCCACCGCCTGCGTCTTCGATCTTGAGAGTGGCCGAAGAACCCTTCCGAGCGGTTCTCACGCTCACACGCTGAGTCGACTCATCGTAGAACGCCTCGTCAACGCCACCGATCTGCTTGACACGATCCAATACCTGGTTCAAGGTGTCGGTCGCGGCGTAAGAGACATCCGAGGAAACTCCGTTCACGGTCAACCGCAAAATGCCGGGATTCACCGGCGCGGCCAGCGGAGGCGAAAGTGTTCCGAGCTGCGCCGTAGACGCCTGAATGGTTGTCAAGCCCAGATTCGCTGAACTGCCGACGGCCGCAGCACCCGCCTGAGAACCGGAAATGAGCCCGGTCACGGAAAGGAAGTTGCTTGTGTCGGATGATCCCCCAAGACCAATCGTTCCTGTTGAGCCGTCCTTTCGGGTCAGCCTGATCGTGTCAGAACCCGAATCGTAACTTGCATTAAGGCTGGTGCTTGATGTGATGCGGGACAGCACACCCTGCAAATTGTCGGTTTGACTGTTGATCGAGATCTTAACTCCGTCAATAGTAAAATTTCCCGAGGAAACGGGCGTAGGGAAAGTCTCGCTCACCAGCATCTTGCCCATATCGGGGGTTGTCATCACCGGGCCCGAACCCCCGAAAAGCTTGAGGGTGAAGTTGGAAGCAGGGGCAGCGACAGTGTCGTCGGTCAGTGAGAAGGCCTGGATGTCGGTGCTGTCGGTGTTCACCGCCTGCAGTTTGCGGGTGTCCGAATTGAAACGGAAATCGAGAAGCCGCAGATCCGGATTCCCTGTCGCCACGCCGCCTTTGACGAACGCACCGTTGGTGTCAATCTGCCTGTTCAGCGCAGTGATGGCCTCACTGACCGTCGAGGCAGCGGTCAAACCGCTCAGGTTCAGGGTCATCGTAGATGCGCCGCGAGTCAAGGTGATCTTGGATGTGATGTCAATTCCCAGATCACCAAGCGTGACTTCGCCCCCAGAGCGAATCTGAACCAAATCTGAACCTTTTACCGGGACGTTGCCGGTCAAAGTCATCGCCCCCGATACGTCGAACATCTTGTTCACGATGTTACTCACGCCGCCGTCTGCAACGGTTATGCTCTTGGTGTTATCGAGGAGGTTGAACTTGACCTGGTTGTTCTTATCGTCAAAACTTGCGACAACCTTCCCTTTAAGTTCGGCTACGTTGTTGATCTGGCTATTTACCGCCGAAACCATTTGAGCGGCAGACGAGGTGGGGGTGAGGCTCCCCAAGTTGAGC
>MNYA01000330.1 GCA_001872985.1 bacterium CG2_30_54_10
GAAAAGATGAGTTCGGAGTACCCATGTTTTTAGTGGAAAGCGTATTACGTATAATTTAATATTCCACCGACTCTAAGTCCTCATCAACACGGGGCGCTGGCAAACCTCCTGGCGAGCCGGTTCAATTCCGGTGGATTCAGAAACCCCTGATTTCCTGATCTTGGTGCAGCAATGTCGAGGTAATAGACTCGGTGACCTTCGTCTGCGTGGGGGCCCCCCCCGAAAAACGTTGCAGCTCGATTGTCACGCTGATCGACAGCCCGGCATCCATGGCTGCGGGGACGACTCTGACGGAAAGGCTGGCCACATCGTTGAGTTCAACGTCGATGTCTCCCCCATTGAACCCCTCGGGAAACTTGACGAGATCAGGAGATCCAACCTCAGGAGGGGCTGCCGGCGGGAGCTTGTTTAGGCTGCCTGTCCTGTACAAGCGAAGAGTCCGACCCGTGCAACTCAGGACTACCCCGGTCCAGTAACCGACCTCAGAACTGTTGATATTCAGCTTGGGCTGAGGATCCCGATATGGTTTGAAAATTGAGAAAAGAACGACTTGCCCATCGGAGACAGCAGCCGATTTGTCGAGCCATTCATTGTTTATGAAAATTGGCGGAGAAGCCACGATAACAACTTCACCATTCGCAGGAATTGTCTCGGCGTTGTTCGCCTTCTCCAAAACTTCCTTTAAGCGACCAAGAAAAATCTGGGCGCTCTTCTGCTTCTCAAGCCGCCATGTCCCGGAATTGAACGAATCGCCACCCGATTTGAAAAGGCTGCAAACGCCTACAATCAAAAGCGAGAACAAAGAAGTCGCGATCAAAAGTTCGGGCATGGTGAACCCTGTCGAAGGGAATTTTAGTTTCATTTCATGGTCCGGTGATAATGGCCGTCCGACTGGCCTCGAACGAGGTCTTGTACGAATACACCTTCGGATCGCCTACCGGGGAAACCCAAACGTAAATCTCCAGGACATCCCGATTGAATTCGTCGATCTTTGACATTTTGAACTCGGTCGAATACGAACTGACATTCAAAGGACTCATAAAATCAGGATCGTTGATATTTTGAAGAACGTTTCGAACCCCGGTCCCATGGAATTTCGCCAGCGGAGTGGGGCTGTAATTGTTTGTAAGAGCCACTCCCCCGTCCTTCGCCAACTGATACCGGTAAGCCCGATAAAACTGCGGAGTGAACTTTTTGAATTTCAGCATTGCGATTCTCTGAATTCCCTGAGCGAAAAAATCCATCTGAATCTGTGAAAGCTGTTTAACACTGATACTTTTCCCTTGCGTGAAGTTCTTCAAATAACTCGATCCAAGGATCAGGAAAACCGCGGTAAAACCCAGGACAACCACTAGAGCCATTCCTGTACGAGATTGCTTTTTCATCTCTTGTACAACCTTCGTTGCCTTCATAATTCGAGATCGGTTATGAACGACATTGCCTCTACCGCCAATTCAGGAGGGTTACAATCCAGCGGTTCAACCTTCACCGATATTTTCAGAACCCTGTACGGGTAATGGTTGACCCCGGTGACGCCGTCAAACCAAACGTTTCCGGTGTCTTCAAGCTGCCAGGTCGTGACATCGCTTGCCAGATACCCTGGATTTGGCAAGGTCAGCTTCATCATCGGCGGAAAAGCAATCGCCTGCCGCTTCAGAGTCGCCGACGCCCGGAACTTGTCCTTGCTTGAGGGAACCACGATTTCCCCCAAGGAAATTCCCTCCACCGGATCGGTGAATGTATACGAATCGACTCCCGCGGAAGTGAGGTAGCTATTGGCCTTCGAAAATGAAATAGCGCAAAGCCTGTTCATCTTTTCGGTCAATAACTGAAGGGCTTCCACTCGACGGAAATCCTTTTTCGTCCCTCGATGCCCGTAGCTGATGATTCCAGAGGCGGAAATGGTGGCGCTGCAAAGGATCAGGAACGCGAGCATCAGCTCGATCAAAGTCACACCACGCTCTCCGGCCACCTTTCCGCCTATCTTTCCTGGTTCCCGATCCGCTACCGGCCCAGCCGGGTACGATCGATGACTCGAACATCTAACTTGAACCCAACCACATCAACGATTCCTTCGATGTTTCGGTAGTTGTAATTCGGGCCGGCTACGCGGGCAGAAGCACCCTTCGGGTTACTCGGCCATCCCTTGGCGTTGTCTCTAATCGAAAGCTTTACAGTGTATTTACCCGGTACGGGAAAGATATACTGGATCGGATTTTGATTGTTGACAAGGACGTCCGTGCCACTCGCAAGAAAGAAGGAAACTGTCGCTACCCCACCGGCGCCGCCGATGTTGTCCGAAATCAGCGCACGGAATTGGGTGGGAATGTCGATCTCAAGCGGAGACAAAGCGTTGAAGAAGGAGTTTTGAACTACAGCCGACGGGTCGGTCAGATAGAAAGAATGGAAAAAGGGTTTGAAGTCAGCGGTTCCTGTAAAGCTCTCCGGACCGTTTCTGGCTGGTTCCTGCTTTTGTCTCGTACTATAGCGCACCCATTTGGGAGGAAGCGAATTGATATTGGACAGCGCCGTAAAGATCGCCTCCGGGGACTTATCATGCGAGCACTGAATGAACGCGTTTGGCCTGTCGTTGTCGCGGATCACGATCTGGCCAAGATGTTGAGGATCCGTGACGTTACCGGAAGACTCCCGCCAGGCGAAGCCATAGGGCAGGTTGTTGTAGAAGTCGTTGCTGTTGGCATAACCGGTATCCATCTCGCCTGATAGCGGCAATGGGTTCGGAAGAGTCGCCGGAAGAGGCTCGTCAGGCAATGGTCGTGAGAAATGCTTGACGTCGTCGAGGCTGATGTAGAGCTTCCGATATGAGAACGATTTGCAGTATTTACCCGCATTTTCAGGCTTTGTTGTAACTTTCGCCGCCGCGTTGAATTCGGTTTCATTGTTGATATCAACCTGGAAAACCTTGAACGCGGGGCCCGCGCCCGTCTGATACCAATCCGCAAGGTATTCTTCACCTGAGTTGAAACTCGCGGGCGGCATCATTCCTGGTGTTGTCGAGTAGCTGAAACTTGCCACGCGGTTTGCGGCAATGTGAGTAATCTTCAGATTCAGACTGCTGATGCTACCGTGGAATCTATCCCGCCCACTGTTGCCAGTCGTCGTATCATTTCCCATCGGATTGTCGTCAGCAACGATGAATTCCAGATATTTTGGAGCCGAGTAACCAGACGGCGGTGAATCAACATTCCGCAATGTTTCACCCGTGGTGCCATAGAGAACGTCCGTGTCAACGAAAATTGCGGGTGAAGAAGCATTTCCCCCCAAATAGGGATTCGCGAAAAAGTCCTTGGGGCCCCAGGGATCGGTGACGCAAACGGTCGCACTTGCGAACAGCGAAATCGACCGACGCTCCGTCTTTGGATCCCAGTAACGGGTTCCTGAAATCGGATCGCGGCGTTCGACGTAGGTATCCCAAGCATATCTTCGCGTCGATTTAACAGACAGAGAATAAGACGCCGGTTGGGAAGGAACCGGGAACAGCTTTCGAAGATCGTCGATCCCGAGATCCGTATCTGTTCTGGTAACCGTCGATTCCCAGATGATTTCCGGACCACGAAGAAGTGTTGATTTCCAAGTAAACTGGGGCGCCGGATCCAACCACTGAAGGGTCATCGGAGAACGGATCATCTTCGGATCCATCGGATCTGGGGGGGTAGCCGCCGTAATCGAGGCAATCCGGTTGATACCCGTGGCAATGTTGTAATAGGTTTCACGAACTCTGAAGGCCCAATCGCCGCTGACATAAGATCCGGCTTCGATTGGGACCGTACCTGTACCGTTCAACACGAAATCCGGAGAAGGGGGAACCTCAACGGACGGGAGACAGAATGTCGTCAAGGCATCATCGGGAATGTCAGGTCGAAACTTATAGCCTCCCGTAGAAAGAGGGCGGCCACTCATTAGCACCGCCGTCCCGCTGGCCGGCGGAATGAACGGAACAGGCTTGATCTTGATCGTTTCCCATGAATACCCGTCGGCATCTCCTCCCGTTGCGGTTGTTAAACCCGTCAAAACCGTTTCCTTCTTGTCGGACAGTTGTCCAAGCGGGAGGTTATTGTAATTGTAATATTGATATTTGGCCTTCACGCCGACTCGAAATTCTCCGGGAGAAGGTTGAAAGAAATAGAACGCCCCGCCAACTTGATTATTTGTTTCCTGGTCGAGAATTACACTGGCGGGGTTGATCGGAAATCCATTACGGTCTTTGACTTGAAGCACTTTCCAATGGTAGGTGGGATTTCTTTTGGTAGTTGAAGGAAACACGCCGGAAGCGCCGTCGCCGTCGTTATTCTTCGGAGAAGATTTCGTATTGATGTCCTTCCCATCGTTTTCGATACTTGGAAAGTTTTCTACCAGGAAGATGTAATCCCTGCTGTCGGGAAGGAAACCATCCGCGTCAAGAAGCGGGGAAGTCGGATAGGCATAATCCTTCTCGATGACTGACCCTTCGACAAGAGGACCGTTGCAGTCAACTACTGCAACCTCATTTTCGACCCGCGGGGGGGTGGTGGTATTTATGACTCCAAGTTCGGTTCTGATTTCGCTGTCGATAGCCGGGGAATACTGGCCCAGCGGGCCCATCCAGAGCCAAGTGGTTCCAACTGCGGGAGTTACCGAAGTAAAGTCCCTGAAAAATTCATTCATCCCGAGAAGGACTTTCCCGGGAACCTCCGTTTGAAGGCCGGAATAGTAATCGCGTTTGGTTATCCCCTTGTAAACATTCTGCCGGAACCGAGCGCGATAGACTACGATCCCTCCGCCGATAGTCGTCAGGTATGAATAGGAATATGCATAAGAATAGGCATTGCTAGTGTTATTACCCATCATGGGGGTGGTTGTTGCCGGGTCGAACAAGGTTCTCATCAAATAGAGATTTCCGAAGCCGTCGGCGCCGATCTTATCAGGCTTGAGACCTGTGGTCACATCAAGAACCGGAATGCTGATAGGGATGGTATCACTTCCGCCTTCGTTCCGCTTGAACTGATAGACCAGATCCTGGGGTTTGTCATAAGCATAGACGATTCCACCCGTCTGCCACCATTGGTCTGAAACCGCAACATCTGTAACCTCATCCAAAAGCATCCCGGGAGGGGCGTTGGCGTTCGTCAACCATTGGTTGATCTGATTTTTCCCGAGAAGATAGACGAAGTTCCCCGTGGTATTTCTCGAACTGACCCCAAGGAACTCGCATGTCAGATCGCCACCGTTCCCGATAGTCATATCCGAGCCGGCAGTTCCCTGAAGCAGGTAGCTGGGCAAGCCGAAATCACGACGATAAATATAGGATCGGTCGACGTTTGACGAATATACGCAATCGAGCAGGGGGCTGGGAACCCCGGGCTGACTCTCGCCGTCGATCCGGGAAATGCAGCCGTCACAGCATTCCCCGTTCTTGTCCAGGGTTCCGGTGACCTGTGTCAACACGGTCGCAACATCTCTCTGATACGCCGGAACCGACAAGCCTGACCCGACGGTATATTTGTACAACTTAAGATTTCTGAACTTCCCGTTGAGATTTTCCCTGATCAGCCTTCGGACCCAACCGCCGCGCATGAACCCGTTTTGCGGCCGGTTGCCGTTGCAGCACACATCCCAGGGGCCGGGGGGAAGGAAGGTCGGCCATTGGGGGGTTCCGTAGGTTTGGGGGTTGAAGGTTCCGCCGCCGGGATTGCGGTTCCGTTCCGCGTAGGTCCAGTTGCTCCAGACTATGACATCGCGGGCATGATAGAACTTTCCAAGCGGAACCCACTGATAACCAGGCATGGTTGCAACATTGGTGGGAACGATGCTGCATGGATAATCGGTTCCGGCGAACAAACTGTTGATGGTTCCCAAGGGATGATTTCCCCGACCGGTGGGACCTTGATTGGAAGCGCCATGGAATCGATGGACGGTAAACGGCGGCACCGTGTAAATGTCGTAAACACTGGAACTCGCCTGGGTCATGACCCGCCGCGCAACCATCCCGGACAAGGAAGCCAAACCGGTTTCGGTTCCCGCGAAGGTGAAGAGTTCCTTGATCGACTTATTTGCAATGGGGTCCCATTTTTGGCTGGCTGTCAAACCGTAGGCATCGTATGGGTTATACATAAGGTTCGGAATCCCGGAACTCAGATTGTTGAGAGCGTAAACGCCGCGCTTGGCGCCGTCGCCCACGAGCAGGTAACAGTCGCCATTCTGCTCGTAGAAGGGATGCAACGCCCAGGCCGTTCCCCCCGCGAGCAGGATTCCCAGGATCAGAACCACCCTAATTGATAATTTCATATACCCTCCTCAGAGTCGCAGGCAAAACTGTTTTCAGTGTAAATAACAGACGGCCCCAAATTGTATCTACTCAATGATCCGGGGAAACTAAACGATTCCTGGCGCAAGAGACTTCTTGCGGGCGCATTCCAAAAAAGAGGTAGCCGGTCGAGAGAACAGCAGTGGCAGCGCATCAACGAAGAGGGTGTGTCATTGCGAGGAGCGCAAGCGACGAAGCAATCTCGATCGAAAAGATTGCTTCGCTTCGCTCGCAATGACACGTTCTCATCTTTGGGGTGTCGCC
>MNYA01000375.1 GCA_001872985.1 bacterium CG2_30_54_10
GTGAAGGATGCGATTGCTTCGCTTCGCTCGCAATGACAATTTTTGGCTCTTGAAGTTAATGTAGCCCACCACCCCTTTTTTGAGAAGTTACCTTTTTCGACAGCTTGGGCATGTTGGCACCACGCATGACCGCGTTCACCACTCATTTGCCATCGCGAGGCGAGTTGGGCGCCGAGGCTTTTCGGCGAGGGTCCGGCTAGAGGGTACGGCCGCTCAGTGCGTGTCGGCTTGGTTGCCGACTGAGGGCGTCGCCGGTTGACTTGGGGTCGAGGCATGCACTCTTGGCCCGGGCTTTTACGCCCGGAGAGGGAGGATACCAAGGGCGATCCGGGAAGCTCTTGCGATCCCCCGCTTTGAGAAACCACGACCGGACCAAGGAGTAAATGGCATAGCCGACGGCGGCCACCCGCTCTGGGCCCTTTCCCCTCCAAGGCAGCGGCTCCTCACTTCCGAGAAATTGCTTTCCATTCCGGAAGGTGTCTTCAATCGGCAACCTGTTCGCAAATTCAGAGATCAACAGCTCCGGCAAGAGCGCCAAGTCGGTGGTAAACATGAATTTAGTGAAGTTTGGCAGTCACGGCTGTGGGAGAACAAATTCTTGAGAACAAATGTACCGTGGTTTCAGAATCAATTGTGTTGAGGCTCCCGCCGGGAAATTGGTATAATTGGATCCTCGTTGATTTGGCTTTCAGCCTGGGTGAAAGCAATCCACCCGTCGTTGTCATTCATCGCGGAGAAAACAGCCGACATGCATCGCCGTTTCCAGATCCTCTCGTTGTTTTCCCTGCCGTTCCTTCTTTCGGGAATCCTGTTTTTCGTTCATCGGCAGGAGCGGACGGCGCGGGAGTCGTTCGCCCAGGAAGAGGTTCGCGAACGCTGGACCAGAAGTGCCCGAGAGGCTTTGTCCCACATGCAGGCGGGACATTCCTTCGAAGATCAGATCAATCTGATGGGAATCCGCCTGAACGGCTTTCTGATGGATTCCTGGGGGCGCTCCGCCGGAAGTTACAACCTCCGGGTCGGGAAGCTTCTCGTCTCCTCCTTTGTTCGCGCCTTTCCGCGTCGGCATCGCCCGAACGGAATCGTCCTTTATGGTTTTCGCATCGATAACTTTGGAAAAATCGCCCTGGTCCCCGGGAACAAGCCGGGCAAAGGGTTGTCCCACGGCCAGGAGCGGATGCTCCCGGAACTTCTTGAAGGTTTTATCGCTTTGTCCCGCAACCAGGCCCCGACAGGATTGTCCCCTGCCGCGCTGACCGCGCGATGCCGGGGGTTTCTCGGGAAAAATGTCAGTCCTGGGCTGATCGGCATCGAGCGACGCGGCCAACTGGTTCCGGTACGCGTGGCAGACCGGGTGGGGTTCCTGCTGTGGAATTATCTGGAAATCAGTGGGAAGCCTTTCGGCGGGTATGCGATCTTCTTTCCGGGAAACCTGAAGCGCCGCATCAAACCACTGAGTTACTGCCTCGATCGGGTTTTTCGCGAAAGTCGCGGGAGGTTGATCCCGCTCCTGGTACCGATCAACCCGCTTCTTCCAGGCGGGAAGGCGCTCGTTCACCCGGCCTGCAAACAGCTTCCGGGTGTTCGCGGGCTGCTCACGACCGCCCGCACCAAAATCGACAGGGAGCGTTGGTTTCCCTTGAACCGGATACGTGAATACGACGGGCTCTGGGCCATGCGAGGGTTCTTTTCCACCGACCTGGCGCATGAGGGGTGGGTGGTATCACGCCCCCCCGCCCCCGGAAGACCGCCCTCTGAGAAAACCGGGAGGACGGAATGGGGACTTTTCCTTGGAACCTGGGCGCTGATCGTCTTCCCCTTTTTCGCAGCGGGTCGTTTGCCGTCAGTCTCCATCAAGCGGACATTTCCCTTCTTCTTCTTTCTCGTTGCAGCCGTTCCGCTTTCCATGATGTTTTCCCTCGGCACTTACCAGATCGGATCCTGGAAAAACCGGTCGATCACCGAAAGAGGCCTCGAGGCACTTGAAAGCCTCAGCGCCATCGACGGAGAGTTTTCCGATGTGGTATCCGAATTCACGCAGAGAACCAAAAGCCTGCTGAACACACCCGGGTGGCTGGATCGGATGAGTTCGGCGGATGCCGCGACGGAAACCGGGGCCGTTGAGGAAGCGTTCCATTTCTTCGCCTCATCCCCCTCCCCGCTCGACCTGGTCCTCATCTACAAGCCTGGAAAGTTTTCTCGCGGATACTCCAAGGACAAGGCGTTGAACCGACGGGATCGGAGTGCCCTGGATTTCTTCGCGGGTCTGTCGCGTGCTCTGATCTACCGATGCAACCGGGACCAGCCCATGGAGGAGATATTTCCGTTGACCCAGGTGCAGCGACGGTTTACCCAAATGGTGGAGGAAAAGAAAATCCTGTCATCCGGAGGCTTTGAGGATACGAGCGAGATCGGGTCGATTGTCCGGATCACGGGAAGCTGGCGATATCTGGGCATCCCGAAATTGTATTCAGAGAACGGCCGGGTCAAGGTCTCCTTCGTCTTGTTGTCAAAAGCGGAGCTCGCGTTTTCCCGGTTTTTGAAGGGCCGGATTGCCCAACTGGATCTCGAACACCCGCAGGAAAGATGGACTCTTGCACGCCTCCTTCCGGGGAATGAAGAGTTGATCGGTCCGTCCCCCGGAAACTCCTACTGGTCGAGCAGCCAAGGTCGCCTGATGCGAACGGTGATGATCCGGGCGGCGAATTTCCGAGCACCGGTCCTCCTCGAAAGAAACGAGCGAATCATTGCCGCTGCCGGATGCCCGAACCTCGGCGATTTCGTTATCGGCCGGGAAATCCCTTTTTCAGACCTTTCATCCCAAGCCCAGAAGCAGGCTCTGATCCTTCTTTCGGGGCTTTTCTCGATCGGGGTCATTTCCATGGCTCTTGGCCAGAGGGTCGTTTCATCCATGATCGAGCCGCTGACCGCAGTCGAGCGAGGTCTTCAGGAACTCACGTCCGGCAGGTTCCCGCCTCCGCTTTCACTAGAGCGGGACGACGAGCTCGGCGAGATGACCAGATCATTCGATTCCATGGTTTCCGGTCTAAGGCAGCGGCTGAAGCTCGGAAGATTCGTTTCGGGAAGTCTCGAAGAATCCTTCCACACGGGCCGAAACGATGCCGCCGAAACGGATGGCCTGGTCGTACGAGCCGTGGTTCTTGCTTCCGACCTGCGGAATTTTACGACCATCTCCGAAGGGAATCCTCCCGAAATCGTGGTCGAAATGCTCAACCAGCACCTTGAAGAGATGTCCGATGAGATTCAGCGTTTCGGGGGAAGAATCGACAAGTTCATCGGAGACGCGATCATTGCCGTTTTCACCGGCTCTGATTACGGGAGCCCTGCCTTCAGAGCTGTTTCCGCCGGGATTGGAATGAGGCGAAGGCACGACCGGATCCAAGCGGATCGGCGGGCGAAAGGCCTTTTCACCTACGAGATGGGAGTCGGAATCGATTCAGGAGAAGTGTTCATCGGAACCATCGGCTCACTTGGCAGATCCGATTTCACCGTTTTCGGGCCTCCACGGGAGAGGGCGGAATCCCTCGAAGGAGCGTCGAAAAAGGGGACGGCCACGCGGATCATGATCTCTTCGAAAATTCGGAGCGAGGCGGGTTCGTGTCTCGAAGCAGCGCCTCGGAGCGACGGGATATTCGAGGTGCTCGGGCTTTCTCCCAGACCAGGAGCCCAGGAATGAGAAGTCCGGCAGTCAAAGGGTTCATCGCAGGGCTGCTGTTCCTCCTGCCGCTTATGGTGTTTCAGTCGGCACGCCGCGAAGGGGCTCGATTGGCATGGGACGATCTTCGGAAGGACGAGGAGTCACAGATGTTCCACTGGCTCGAACGAACCAGGTCGTTCGGTTATTTCGAGTTCAAGCTCATGGATCTCTTTGCGTTATTCTCGCGTTCGGTGCCTGTTTCGGATCTCGCGGAGGGTGAAGCCATCCTGCTGGACCGCTACCGGAAGTTCATCCAACCGGTTCTGCCAAAGCACGATCTCTTCATCGTGAGGGAGGAATCCGTCCTGCCGTCACCGGCATTGGATTTCGATGGCGGGCTTGGCTTCAAAAATGTGCTGGGGGAGTTTCTTGCCTGTATCAGGTTTCCCGTAAAAGCAAAGGAAGTCGAGAAACTCAGAATCGCGCAAAATTTGGCGAAGAAAATGCGAAACGGGTTGAAACTGAATCTCCTTGGTGACTCCCAAAAACGCCAGAATGGGATTCCGCAAATCATCCGATCCGCCGAGGGGGATCGGGTCGTTTATTGGGTGTCGATCCCGAGAAAAGGGCACAGAAATAATTATTGGACGCTGATTCTATATTGCTATCTTCCCGATTTCCCCAAGGATTTTCCATTCTCGGTCCAGGTGAAAACTTGGGCCGTCCCCGGCTGCGGTCTGATTTATCTTCCCCGGGATCAGCATCCCCCTCGCCCGTCAGAAAGCCATGGGGGCAATATCTCCGAAGAGCCCATTGCATCCCGATTTTTTCGGGAACACCAGGACATTCTTCAGGATTTGATCGAACACCCACCCGGACCTCGAACCACCGCTTTTTCAGAGATGCGCGGGAAATACCTTATTGTGGTGGGGAATGCTCTTTCGGAATGGGGGAAGCGGCCGATCGTCGTGAAATCGCTGGAGGCCCCGATCATGGGCGCCCAACGTGAAGGCCAGGTGGTTTTCTTTCTGTTGTTCCTGATCTGCGGGATCCTTGTGTGGCATGTTGTCGAGCATTTCCTCTTCGGGCGTCGGACCAGATTCGGCGTACAAAGTTTTCTCATCGGAGCGTTTTCCCTGGCTGCCCTGCTTCCCCTGAGCAGCGCAAGATTCATTCTGGAGCAGTTTCTCGTCGAATCTTACCGGGCCGACAGCCAAAAGCTGAAAGCCTCCATGAGAGCTGATCTGGAAGCCCTCGATGAGGGTAACCGGGTCTTTCAGGCTTCCTTCACGGCTTTTTTGAAGAATTTCAGCATCATTCCGCGGGAGCGGGTAACCTTGGCCCGGATGCGCGAACAGACCCCGTATCTGGCAAGTTTTTCGAGGATCCTGATGGAGCATATCGCGAGAGCTTCCCCCATTTTTCTATCCTGGGCTTTCGTCGTCGGACCCGGGGGTTCCTCCTGGTCCGGAAGACCGCCGGATGCGGATAACCCAACCATGCCTTCGAAACCGAATGTGTTGTCCCGGGTTCTCGGCAGGCTGTATTTCGACTTCCTTCAAAGAAGGAAACACATCCTTCCGGCTCTGGCCACCAGCAAGAAAGGCGAGAAAGGGGGGCTCGATCGGGAAGCGTTCGAGGAAGAAATGTTTCAGGAATCCATAAGCGAGCTATTGGGGCACAATGTGTTTTTCCGCCTCGCTCACGAGCCGTTGGTGCTTTCGACGTTCAAAACCCCGAGCGGAGCGACGTCCCATTCGGGGAGCCTTATCAAAATCAATGGAACGCTTGAATTCTTCATCAAATGGTTCTGGCGCAACCTTCTGCTGGATGAGGTTTTTTTCCAGTCAACCCTCGGGAGTGACCCCAAAACTGCCAACTGGGAGTATCTCACCGAAGGCCTTCCTGGAACGCGAAAACCAAGGGAGGGCTTCCCGATGCGGTTTCCGGATATAATGCGTCGTGACCCACGTCTTGCCAACCAGATCCGTATGGCATTCCGGTTCGGCCATGCTGTCCGGATCAAGGATGTCGCGGCTCCAGGGAAGCCGTATGTGGAGATCCTTCCGAGCGACAGCTTCGTCGGTATGCTTCTCGGCCGCAGAACCACGGCGCCAATCGAGGAAAAGAGCATCGAAACCAGGAACTGGGCCTATCTCGGCCTTGCGATTGCTCTGCTTGTGAGTCTCCTGGTTGGCAGAGCGGGAGCCGGATATTTTCTCGGTCCGCTTCAGGAGCTTATCAGAAAGGTCGGCGATATCCGCGGGGAGCGGTTCGACGCACGCATGGACGAAGGGCGGGGCGACGAGTTCGGGTCCCTCGCACGCTCTTTCAATCTTCTCGCAAAGGGCCTTCAGGAGGGAAAGATTCTGGAACGGTATGTCTCATCATCGGTCAAAAATGCCGTCCGCGGCGATGACCCTGAACTCGTCCGCAAGACGGCCGAGGAATGCCTTGCAACCGTGCTGTTCTCGGGGTTCCACAAATTTTCAGAGTTCGCGACGACCCGGACGGGAACGGAATTGATCGTTCCCCTGCGGGACCATCTCGACGCATTCCATGAGGCGGTCAAACGGTTCGGCGGGGAAATCGACAAGATGATCGGAGACAAGGTCATGGTGGTCTTCAGGCATCCGGAGTTCCCTGATGACCGGTACTGCGTCAATGCTGCGTTGTCGGTGGTATCGGCCGTCCGAACACGGCTTCGGGAACAGGGTTGCCCGCTCAGCCTGGTAATGGGCCTGAATTCCGGCCGCGTGATCTCGGGCATTCTCGGTTCACCGAAGGTCCGTCTCGATCATACCGTCATCGGAGACCCGGTGAA
>MNYA01000162.1 GCA_001872985.1 bacterium CG2_30_54_10
TGGAAGCCGCTGCCACGTTTTTGGTTTTTCCAGATGGCCTGAATTGGCCGCTGCCTTTACATGCTTCAAAGGTCACACCCGCGAAAACTCGACGTTGCGACCACCAATGCCGACCTATGGTCGCAGCATTGAAGTCCGCCTTTCCCCGATCTGGAGCTTTACGAGTGCTTTTTCCGAAACACACGTCCCGTGCTGATGCGGTAAAGGGGCGCTGCGCCGCGATGACCCTCGTCGAGGTCATGGTAGCGATGTCCTTGCTGATGTTGCTTCTGATAGCGGCTTATCGCCTTTTCTTTTCGGAAATTCGCGCCATCAGGACTGCGCTGGAACATATAGGCGTGAATGAGAGCGCCCGAAGCTTTCTCGCCAATTTCGGACACGACGTTCGTTCGGCAAACCGTGTCATTTTTCCCTGGCCAATCCGCCGCGAGGATACCACGGCTCTTTCTCCGGCCGCCGAGGGGATCGTTTGCACGCTGGAAAAGCAGACCTTCGATTTTGCGGTCAAACCGCCTGATCGGAAGTTCATCCTTACGACCAAAATCGACTGGAGGCTGAAAAAGGTCGCCGATGGCACGTTCGAACTCTATCGCGATGTGATTTCCGAGCGTCCACCCAAACCAGGGCTGCCCACGCCATTCAAATCGACGAGGCGCATAGGCGGCGGGGTGAAAGAGATGACCCTTTTCACCACGCTTCGCAAGCCCGTGAAGATGAGCGCTTTTGCAGGCCTTCCCTTTAAGAACCTATTGGAGTTCGAGCCCTACCACATCGACGGAACAGGCCCCTACCTGGTAAATGTCCGGATCGTTTTCGTCCGTGAGGGAACCCGGCGCCCCGACATCAAAGACCTTTCCGCTCAGACCCTTCGAACCAGTTTCGCCCTCCGCGGGCGGCCCAACTGGGTCAACCCATGAAAGAAAGCCCGAAAACCCTGATTCCCAGCCGTTCGAGATCGGGCACTGCAATCGTTGTGGTGGTCATGATCTGCCTCATTCTCGGCATCCTGGCAGGGGCGGTACTTAACTTTCAGCGGGGGCAGATTCATTTGCTTTCGAAAAGCGCCAAGGACTACCTGGCCCTTTGTGCCGCTGAAGCCGGCCTCAACTGCATGATGGGCGAAATGAAGGCCGACTATCAGTTTGTAACCCATGGAAATGCATACGTTCCTCAAAGCGGCTGGTCAAGCCCGGCCAGGCACAAGTATTTTGTCGTCGGCGAGGCTGACGGTCTCGAACTCGACCACGGAGCCCACGGCACCTACTCCGGCCGGATCACCATGAAAAAGACAAGGGTTGTCGGTGATTTCAAGGTCCGCATGAAGCTGATCGGGGCGAAAAACAGCCTTGACACGAAGACCGTCGATGAAGCCCACCGCTATTTCACAGTCGAAGCGATCGGAAAAGTCGAAGAATCCTATCGCAAGATCACCGCCGTCATTGAAAAATACACGCCCGCCTCCTACCTGCTCTACGACGGACAGGTTCTCGATATTGGCGGATACGGGCCCTATCGCCTTGTTCCAGGGATTCTGGCAAGGGGCCGACTTTACGGCCAGGAGATGCTCAAGATCGGCAAACGAGGCACTTTCGATTCCGGCCAGGAACTCCAGGATATGGAAAAAATTTCGACTCCGAATTATTTGAAGATTTCCGCCAGCACCCGGGTGACCTTTCGAAACAACAAACAGGGTCGATTGAAGCCCGGAAATGACTCGGCCCACCCCGGTGAGTTCGAGACCTTCCCTGAGTCGCTGAGCGATCCCGCCCTTGGCAACTTCGTTCTCGACGGAACGCGAGGCGGAAAGTCTGAGAAGTTTCCCCCGCTCAACTCGAAATACTGGCGGGAGGCGACCGATCCGAAGCCCACCATGCTTACTTCCGGGTGTGGGTTCGATGGCTTCCACGAAGCAAAATGGCGGAACCCCAAAAAGCCCAAGGAAATCGTATACAACCTCGATTTCGGTTGGAAATTAGAAAACAAAGACGACAAGGTTCTCCTTTATTCCACCGTTCCATTACGGATCTGGGGATGTCCGCCCTGGAAATCCCTGACCATCTTCTGCGAAAAAGACGTCTACATCGCCGGTGACTTCAACCAAAATCCGGAAAATCCTCAGAATTACGAGCTTGGATGGCGTGATTATTCAGATCCGCCGAAAAACGGCGCCGACAAAAACGGTGTGGCCATCCTTTCGATGGGCCGGATCTGGTATGACTATTCCAACCCGGTTCTGTTCCTGCGCCGGGAGATGATGACCGTCATGGATTACGACATCGCAATGACGCTCGGCGGTGAGGATGTTAACCAGCTCATCCTCGCCGGAGTCGTCTATCCGCCACGTTTCAGCACCGACGCCTGGGACAAGCGCGCGCCTATGACCGCATTGAACTTCAAATCCGTCAGCTCGCTTTTTGCAATGCCGAAAGAGCCGCCCCAGGTAATTCCGGTCGCCCTTGCAGGATTGTTCGTTCACTCGGCTTTAAAGGAATTCAAGCAGTATTTCGAACCATCCAAAGTTGTTGAGGAGTACAAGAAACGATTCTGCATCAAGAGCTTCGTGAAACGGAAGGAAATTGTCGGAAAGGTCGGCGCGGCCTGCTACATGACTGGGATTCTCACGAAAGGCGAACGCGACAACGTCATCAACGCAGCCATCGATCAGGCGGCCAAGGAGATCGAAGAGCAGGAGCCTGATGTTTGCCTTGGCCCCTGGAACATCGCGGATCGGATATTCAAGATGGCCGTGTCGCATCCAAAGACCCTGTTTCGCTTTCCAGAAATGACTGTAAATGCGCTGCTGATCGACTCCGGGGAGCTCAACTCCCGCTGGGATCCGGGAGACGGTTCTGCCAAGGTTCAGAACGAGATCGGCAATATCACAAGCAGGGAAATGCGATGCTTACCCTACATCACCAACGATTCGCGGATGATCCTGCGCCACATGGGCGGTGAGATACATTTGCGCAATCGCCAGGTCTCGCCTTTTCTTGATGGAAGCCTTCGCAACGACTTCAGTCTGGTCCGCCGCAACATCTGGGATTCAACTTTCGTTGAAGGCGGCGGGCCCTACTTCCCGCGGTATCCGGTCGCGGCCTTCGGCCTGGTCAATTGGGACGAGGAGATATCCGATGCAGATGAATTCAAATCATTCTGAGCGCCTCTGATGCGGCGGTTCGGGCTTTCCCAGAGGATTTTTCTCGGGTTCCTTTGCCTGTCGTTGTCGATTCTGGTGTTCATGGGCGTCTCATTGAAGAAGTTTTCCGAGGTTCTCGATTCTTCGACCAAATTGCAGGATACCGACGACTTTCTCCATGCCGGAACGCAACTACAGGATGATCTTCTCCAGCTCGTTCAGACTCAGGAAGTTTTTGACCAGTATCTTGGCGAGCAGACCTGGCGGAACTACTTCGAGTTCAGCAAACGTCTCGAGACTCTGCTGGGCGGGGCAAAGGATACTCCTACTTTCCGTCGGCGCCGAAAAGAACTTGAGGATCTCGACAAATCACGTTTGGAAATGTCGGGCCTGCTGGCCAATGCGACATTCACCATCAATCCGAATTTCACCATCGGCGCGGTTTCTCCGGCCTCACTGCAGAAAATAAAAAGGGCGCGTTCCCAAATCCACGATCAGATCAGGGAAGTGCTCACCCGCGAGCGCGGTTCCCGAATACAAATTGAAACACTACTGAGAAGCCACCTTGACGCGCTTTGGCGCAGAATGATCGTTGTCGTGGGGCTGGTTTTCGCCGGGGGAATTCTTTTTGCCGCCTACCTCCACAGGGCCGCCATGGACCCGCTTCGCAAGCTGATGGAGATAATAAGAAATCCCGGCGAAATGGGTATCCCATCCCCCGCTTATCCTTCAGGAGCCCGCGAAATGAGAGAGCTGATCGTTTCATTCAACCACTTAACCTCTTCCCTTCGGCAGCATCAGAAGCGCTTGTCGTCGATGTTGTCCTGGGCGGTCATGGTCGCGCACGAAGTCAGAAAGCCTCTGGCAGCAATAGGAACCGCAATTCAGGTGCTTGACTCGGGTTTTCCAGCCGAGCACCCGGATAAGCCGATTTTCCGCGAAGTTCTGAAGGAGGTCTACAGGGTAAACGGAATCATCTCAGATCTGCTGGTGTTCTCGAAACCGAGACCACTTGTCCTCGAAAAGATCGACTGGAATGATCTCATCGAGGAAATCAGAATTCTTCTCTCTTCAACGCTTGCGGAGCGCCGCATCAACCTCGAGCTATCTATTGCTCCCGACGCGGGTTTGTTCCACGCAGATCGGCTGCAGCTCCATCGCGCCTTATTGAACCTTCTCACAAATGCCCTCGATGCTGTCGGAACGAGCGGGATGAGCGGTGCGGGCGCGGTGGGCGCGGCGGGCGCGGTGGGTGCGGCGGGCGCGGTGTGCGCAACGGACGGCGGAAACAGGGCAGACTGGGGAGACAAATGTGACGAAGCTGAAAGGGCCGGCGGAAAGAGCGTAACGCGCGGGACAGTCCTGCTCCAGGTCGAGCCGTTGGGAGCGGACAAAATCCTCGTGGCATTGGAAGACTCCGGACCGGGCATTCCGCCTGAAGACCGCGAGAAGGTGTTCGATCCCTTCTTCTCAAGAAAGAGCAAGGGAACCGGACTCGGGCTCGCCATCGTCGCCGATATCATCGAACGTCACGACGGCCATATTAAGGCAATGTCGGGAAAGCGCCTCTCAGGTGCGAGGTTCGAGATCGAACTTCCCCGCTCGCTCGACTCTCTCGAACTTGTTCCGCCCGGTGATGAGCAGGGTGAAAAAAATTCCAAACTTGTACAAGAGAAGGAACATGATCGAAGTTCTTTTGGTTGATGATGAAAAACTGATTCTCTGGGGTTTGAAAAAAGATCTGGAGAAGTCAGGCTACAGAGTCACTGCTTGCGCATCGGCCGAGGAGGCCCTTCCCCACATCGAACGGCAGCGCTTCAACTGCGCCCTCCTTGATGTCAGGCTTCCCGGGAAGGGAGGCCTCGATCTGCTCGAACGCATTAAGGTCGCCAGCGAGGAAACCCAGGTTGTCATGATGACCGCCTTCGCCGACGTCGAGTCAGCGGTAAACGCCATCAGAAAAGGGGCGTTCGATTTTATCCTAAAACCATTCTCCCTCGAGAAAATTCATCTGACGCTTCAGAATGCCCTACAGGCTGTTCAACTTCGCAAGGAAGTCGATTCGCTCCAGACCGAGCGCTCCCAGCTCCGCAGACGATATAGTGTGGTCGGAAATTCCCCGCGAATGAAGGCGGTTCTCGAGGCAATCGACCGTATAGGCCGTGCAGGAGCAGGTGTGATCCTGATCCGCGGCGAAAGCGGGACCGGGAAGGGTGTTGTGGCCAATGAACTGCATTTTTTGGGGCCCAGGGTTTCGGCCCCTTTTATTGAGATCAACTGCGCGGCGATACCCGAAGCTTTGTTTGAGTCCGAGCTGTTCGGTCACGAGAAAGGATCTTTTACTGGGGCCGCCGATCGAAGGAAGGGTTTGATGGAAATGGCCGACGGAGGAACCCTGTTTCTCGACGAGGTCGGGGAAATGCCCCAGACCATCCAGACCAAATTTCTCAAAGCCATTGAGGAACAGAAACTCTGGCGAGTCGGGGGAACCCGGCCTATCCAGCTTGATGTGAACATCATCGCGGCCACGAACAAGGATCTCGAGCGGGAGATCCTGCGTGGATCCTTCAGGGAAGATCTTTTCTACCGGCTCAACGTCGTTCCCATTGTACTTCCTTCCCTTCGCGAACGCGGCGAAGACATCATCGTTCTGGCAAAGCATTTTCTCGATACCTACCAAACGAAATATCGCCGCCGATTCAGCGGATTCTCCAATGACGCCGAGCACCGCCTCTTGGGTTATTCCTGGCCGGGAAATATCCGCGAGTTGAAAAACTGTGTTGAACGGGCGGTAATCCTGGAAACCCACGATACGATATCAGAGGGAAGCCTTGGTCTTGGCGGCGGCCCCGTCAAAATGGACCCCTCACCTGTTCGTGAACGGACTGTTGGGGAGATCATTCCAGAGGAAGGCTTCGATCTCCAGGGTCTTCTTGACGGCCTCGAGCGGAAGTACCTACAGCGTGCTCTCGATCAAAGCAGCGGAAATCAATCCCAAGCGGCGAAATTTCTTGGTATGACCCGCGACAACCTGCGCTATCGCTTGAAGAAATACGGACTTGGAGACCTCGAAAATCAGCGGTGATCCATTTGTCGTATCATCTCGATAATCAGGGGGAAACAGGAGAGCGAACTGGAAGGCGCAAGGCTCCCGTCCACAGGGAATGAGCCTCGCGAATTTACTTCGAAAGGCAAAGGGGCGTGCGTGCCCGTATGCGCTAACTTAGGAATATATTGTCGTCTCGAACGAATGTGAGAGATCTGATTGATACCGGATTTCTCCCTTCTGTCGAAATGACAGCATCGTTTGTCATTCCGAACGAATGGAGGAATCTCGGTATCATCTCAATAAGTCGGGGGAAGAGTGAAGGCAGACCGGAGGGCGCAAAGCGCCCGAAACGCGGAGGATGAGCCTCGCGCTTCATTGACGGTGGCTGCT
>MNYA01000391.1 GCA_001872985.1 bacterium CG2_30_54_10
AAAACCGTTATTTTGAATAAGCATGATTTCAGCCATCATTGTTGAAAACCTCGAACGCTTTTACGCAGAACGTAAAGTGGTAAAAGGGATTTCTTTTTCGGTTCGGCAAGGTGAGATTTTTGGGTTTTTGGGGCCGAATGGGGCCGGGAAAACCACCTCGATTCGTATGATGATCGGAGAACTGACATCCGATAGCGGCCGGATTGAGATCCTTGGATTGCCTATGCCCAAAGATCGCGATCGAATAAAAAGACTCATCGGAGTTGTCCCTGACCACCAGAACCTTTATGACCGACTGACAGTTCGCCAGAACCTGGACCTTTTTTGCCGTCTCTACGGAGTCCATTTTTCACGCGTGGATGAACTTCTCGAATTGGTCGACCTTAAAAAACATGCAGAGCTGCCGACCGGAAGCCTTAGCCGAGGACTCCGGCAACGCACCCTGATTGCCAGAGGGATCCTTCACAAGCCTCAAATCTTTTTTCTGGATGAACCGACTTCCGCTCTTGACCCCCAATCGGGCTTAGCTATCCGCAACCTGATCGGAAGCTTGCGCGACCATGGTACGACTGTGTTTCTCACGACCCATTACATGGAAGAGGCCAACAGCCTCTGCGATCGCATCGCGATCATGCATGAAGGGAGAATTGTCGCCACGGACACCCCGGAAGGTCTGCGAATGCACTACGGTCGAGCGGTAATCAGGATTACCCTGAAAGACGCCGTGCAGCCGGTTGAGGTTCAACTGAACGATCCCGAGGGTTCTCGCGAACTGGCCGGATATCTCGAAGCGGGGCGAGTTTTAAAAGTGCATTCCCAGGAAGCGACACTCGAAGAAGCTTTCATGCACCTGACGGGTGCAGAATGGAAGGAGGATGACAGCGCCCACCTTCCATCCGGTGGGGCGGCATGAAATTAACCGTCATAGGTGCGCTGTTCAGGAAGGACTTTCAGGATGGTCTTCACAACTACCAGATCCTGCTCATGGTATTGTCTCCGATCGTTCTTTCACTACTTTTTTCCAACCTTTTCAAGGAATCAAAAGAACGGGCGATGCTGCCGAGGGTGGGGGTAATCGCCAGCCCACAACAACCACTTCTGAAGCAGTTTACCACCGAGTCGACGGGTGTTCGGCTCGTTTTCTGCCAGACCGTCTCGGAACTCGAAACCCGCATTCTCGAAGGGGATATCGGTTTCGGCCTGGTGCTGCCGACCCAGATGCTCATCACGCCAGGCGTCAAGGGGAACGTAAAGGTCTCGTTGTTCTACCCGGCTGAAATTCCGCAATACGCGGTTGATAGAATGCAGACAAACCTGGAGCGTGAACTTCGCCGGTTTCTTTCGCTTCCGGCGCCCCAACTCCCGATAGAGCTAGAAATGAAGCCTGTCGGAGGGCGAAACGGAATTGCCAGATCGTTCAGCGGGGATCTTTTTCCGATGCTTGTTCTTATGGCAATGGGGATGGTCGGATTCCTTGGCGTCCCTCTTTCATTTGCCGAGGAGAAAGAAAAATGTACGCTTCACGCTTTGTTTCTCACCCCTGCCTCCCCGGCGGAACTGATAATCGGGAAAAGTCTATTCGGGTTTTGCCTGATCGGTCTGACGGTTCTTTTGATGGTTCTCGTCAACCAGAGATTCGAGGGTGACCAGGTGTATTTCTGGCTCTTCACGATGATCGGCGCTTGCCTCTGCATTTTCATCGGCCTTTTGGTGTCTTTTTTCGCTCCGACCCAGGGGGCGGTGAATGCAATCGGAACGACCCTTTTCATGTTTTTTCAAATTGTTCCCAATCTCAGCAACTCAAGCGAGATTTTGAAAACCATTTCGCCGTTTGTTCCGTCGACTTTCATCTCGCGCGGATTGAAAAAAGCTATGTTTCTCGATTTGTCCAAGGTTGATATTAGCGCCGATCTGGCCCCCTCAATATGCATGATGCTCCTTTCCTACCTCGCCGTGTTCCTTTGCTTCAGGTATCGTCAGTCAAATATTTAGCGGGCTTGCCATTTTTTAAGACTTGCCAACCCTTTATGGTTCCTGTATCTTTCGATGGTTCTCGGGAAATGTCAATGTTCCTCGCGGGATGATTGAGTGGAAAAGGCCAATTTCGACGATATTGCTCGTGGTCTGCTTGTTTTCCTGAAAGGGCAGATTCCATCCATCCAGGGAAAAACATCGCGGGAAGATCTCGTTCGGCAGATTCAGAGAATCGTTTACATGCTCCGAAACTCCGTCATCCAGCTTGAAGGCGCGACATTTTCAGACCCCCGTTC
Organism: bacterium CG2_30_54_10; assembly: GCA_001872985.1. GTDB lineage: Bacteria > Muiribacteriota > Ozemobacteria > Ozemobacterales > Ozemobacteraceae > CG2-30-54-10. The sequence goes on from MNYA01000391.1 coordinate 2,271, forward strand.
CACTCCTGAGTTCAAGGATCTCGTCGAGGAACTCGCCGGGCTGAAGCGAACGAATCAGCGGCTCGAGGAATCGCTTTTCCTCGAAATGAACAAGACCCAGCGCCTTACGCAAGACTGCGACAAGGCATCGGCTGCCAAGGCCGGAGTCGAGAAACGCAGCAATGAAGACCAGAAGTTCATCGCCAGCCTACAGGAGCAAATCGAAAATTTCAAGAAAGCAATGCCTCCCTCTGTTGAAATCGATGGACTCATGAAAAATTACGAGCAACGGATTACCGAACTGAAAGACCAGAACGATCAGTTAAAGAAAAAGTCTTCGGCGTCCGGCTCAATCGACTTCCAAATAAGAAATTACGAGCAACGTATTGCGGAACTACTCGTTCAGAACGACCAACTGAAGAAAACATCTTCCCTGGCCGGCCGCGCCGATCGACGCATCCAGCAGTATCAAGAGCAGATCGATGACCTTCTGCGACAGATCGAGGAACAGAAATCCCAATTGGCCCGGTCCGCGCGTTTTCCTATCGAAGAAAAAGCCAGGCTGGAAAATGGCCTCAAGGATGCTGAAATTCACGTCTCGACGCTCCAGAAAAGCCTTGCAGGGAAGGCCGCCGAACTGGATCTGGTTAAAGATCTTCTGCGAGATGCCGCAAAAGAGGGCTTGGCCGAGAGGGAAAACGGGCGCATCCTTGGAACTCAGCTCGAAGAAGCGAGGGCAAAGATTGCCGACATGGAGTTCAGGCTCGGTCAGGCAGTCAACAAGCCTCTTCCGAGCCGCCCCGACGATCTCGAAACTATTCACAAGCTTCGCGAGGAAATCTCAACTCTTCAAGCAGCTTTGAAATCGCGGCTGACCCCGGAGGTCTTCACGCACCTTCAGGCAGCTGCTGAAAGCAAAATCGCTTTCCTCGAAAAAAGCCTGCTCGAGTTTCGCAAAAACGCCGGCGAGAAAACTACCCAGGTCGAAATGACTCCAGAGAATATCGAAAACTTGAAGCGGGACAAAGTGCAACTCGAACAGCGGGTAATCGATATGGAAGCTACAGTCCGCCGCCTGATGGCAAGTCGCGAGAAGTCCCTGGAAGAGCCGTCTCAACGCACGCCTGCGTTGAGATCCGAAGAATTCGTCTTCTTTTTCGAAGTTCTTTCGACCGTATCGAACAGGCTTGCAAAAAGTCCCGAAAACAGAGACATCAGGCAAAAAGCAGAAGAAGGAATCGCGATTCTTGAGAAAAACCACGCAATCGAAGGGATTCCAACCGTGGGATTCCCATTCGACGAGAGGCTTCACAAAGTCGTCCGGGCCTTCCAGACCGCGCTAGTCGCGGATTCAACAATCGTTTTCGAGGCCTCGCGCGGGTTCAAGACCGCCGAGCACGTCATTCAACGTGCTATCGTCTGGATAGCCAAATCGAAATTCCGATGCAGCGAATGTTCGGCCCCGACCCGGCCGCAGGATAATTTCTGCCCCAAATGCGGAATGGAGCTTTGCGCGCCCGACGGCACGACCAAGAGAAAACTTCAGCCGTTGCCCTCCACGGTCGAAGTCGACCTCCCACTCATCGATCACTGCATCGGTCAATCACGCATTCAGGAGGCCAACGATCTGCTCGCCTACCTCGCCAAGGAACATCCCGAACACCCTGAAGTCCAGAAGCGTCGCGGGATCCTGGCCAAAATGACCATCGAACCCACCGTCCGATAAATTTTTCGATTCTACTCAATAAATCGGGGAAACTCAATGATTCCTGGCGCAAGAGACTTTTCCCTCCGGTCGAAATGACAGCATCGTTTGTCATTCCGGACGAATGTGAGGAATCTCGCATTATGTTGAGAATCAGCTAATGCCCCTTCTTTTTGAGCGGATACAAATTTTCGATTCTAAACCGTCACGGAGGCACCCATGACAAACCCGGCTTCTACATGCCCCCATTGCCACGAGGCGATTGATTCGCAGGCCATGGTCTGCAGCAATTGCGGCAAGGATGTTTCTTCCGCAGCACTGGTTCCACCCGAATCTCATGAACCACCCGAATCCTCCGGACTTTCTGTGTCTATTGAACCGTCAGAACCTTCAAAACCGTCAGAACCTTACTCGGCGAAGGTTCCCCCGTCTCCCGCACCTGAGCATGAGCATGAGCATGAGCATGAGCATGAGCCGTCAGAACCTTACTCGGCGCAGATTTCACCTTCTTCACCGGAACCCACACCGCAGTCGGATGAGTTTCATCACCGTCACGAACAGGAATCATTTCTGATTTTCCTTCGCAAACAGATCCAGATATTTGAGAACTCAATGGCTTGGAACGAGGTCTGGCTCTTCCTGACGTGGGGGTTCTTATTCCTGACCGCTTTTCTCAACTGAGAAATCCAAAACTAAAATTTGTGAAGGCCTTCGAAAAATCTCTGTTCGCGCCTGAGTTGGTCCAAGGCGGGGCCCATCAGCGGAGCGCAATCCCAAAGGCTCTCCTGGATAATCTGTTTCAAGGCATCCGGCCCGGTTTCCTGCGAGCGGGATCTGATCCAGCCGCGGCTGTCGACCGCCAGAACGATCGGCCGGGGAAGATCCGGAACGATTCCTTCGCAGATTTGAGGGAAAAGCCGTTCGGAACCGGAACCGGAATCAGCTCCCGAACTCTGAAACAAAACGATTGCCTTTAGATTTTCGGCTTTCAACGCCGCAACCCGGCGCGAGAATTCTTCGCCCGCAAGAGCAGCTCTGTCAGCGGGTTGAGCGGAAATAATCAGAACCAATCCTGGTTGTCTCTCAAGCAGATCGCCCAGGGTTCCACGCTTTTCAAGGTTTATTATTATCGGTATCTGGCGGGTATCGAAACCTGGTTCGGAAATGCGGGAAAAACCGGAAAAACCGGAAAGAAGGCTTTCGGTCGAGGCGAGTTCTTTTGTTCCGCCGGCGCCGCCGAGAAGAGTGACCGACGCAGCCTCGGAACGCGGGGAATCCCCCGAAACATTGTAGGCGGAGATGCTCATGCTGGCGGTGTCTCCAGGGTTGAAACCCCTGGACAACCTGACCGAGGTGAGAGGGGAAGACGCGTTCGCGACGAGCCATTCCCCGTCGCGCCAAACCTTGAACGAGTCGGCTCCGCCGACCAGCTTCCAGTTCAGAACGAATGACCTTGACCCGACCTCGGTTGCCCATGGTCTCTCCGGAGTGGAAGGTTTGAGAAGAACGTTGACCTCGTTTGAGAACTCCGAATCGCCGGTTCCGTTCCTTGCGATGACCTTCGCCTTGACCACCGTTCCCGGAAGACACCCAGTCACCAGAAAACTCGTTGTCGTTGCGGAGGTCACCCCTTGAGGCTCGCCGTTTTTGTAGACTGCATATCCGGTAGCGCCGTCGACGGAGTTCCAACTCAAGCGGAACTCGGTTTGTCCGATATCCGCCGCCGCGACCTCGATCTTTGGGGATGGCGGCTTCAACCGTATATGAACGGTCTTTGAAGGATAAGACGGGGAGGACGGATTGATCGAAACGATGTAGACCGTCATGGATGCTCCAGGCGTGAAAGGCCCGAGAACGATGCTCGTCTGGGAAGCCGGAACGGTCGCGAGCAGGTCTTTAGGGTAGTTGTAGATCTGATACTCGTTGACGGTGGGCACCGCCTGCCAGGCTATCCTGAAGGTTGTCGAGGTCACATCGGTCACAAAAACCGGATCGGGTGACGGCGGGCCAAGGAGGACCCATGTTGCCGAAGAGATTCCAAGGAGATGGCCTTCGTGATATGTCACCACTTCGACTTTCACGCGAAAGGCTGGGGGCATTCCAAAAACCATCTGTGATGTGATGAACCCGGAAACATAGTACAGCGCCCGATCGACCCTGACCTGGTAATGTGTACGGTTATTGAAAGCCGGATAGGCTACCCAGTCAACGCGAAAAGAATCGGGTGTGATCCCCGATATTTTCGGAACGGAAAGATGGTCTTCAGGGGGTGCTCCCCAAGCGGTGTTGATGCCAACATTCGTCACCGCTAACACCACCGCGGCGGCAATAACCATCAACGCAACGGGAAAACCTTTCATTCGAAATTCTCCTTGGTACGGTACGTGATTGCCAAACTTGTAACTTCTCAATAAAGCCGGGCAAGGATGATTTTTTCGAGAATTGCCATTTTCAAAACCCAGTCCAAATGACTGACTCACATTTTCATTCATTTGTCTACCCCGAGTTATTGAGAAGTTACTGCCATTTCTCCAAATTTGAAAAAAAGTAAGTGTTTAGTCTGCTGAAGTGAATACCTCGAACCCTCGCTCAAAC
>MNYA01000247.1 GCA_001872985.1 bacterium CG2_30_54_10
CGAGACGATAAACATCACTTCGGCCGAAAACCGCACCCGCTTCTTCTTCGGTTGGACTCCATCCAGGGTGGGGGGGCGGGCGGTGGACATCAGTCTGTCTTCTCCTCATTTGCGGGAATTCTGGCAACCGAGATCAGGCAATCGGTTTCATCGAGGGTAATGAGCTTCACCCCAGACGACGCACGACCGGTGGCTCTTATTGTATCGGCATTAAAACGAACAACTTTTCCGGCTTTCGTGACGATCATCAGTTCATCGCCATCGAACATCCGTTTGATCGAAAGAACCTTGCCTGTTCTCTCGCGAACCAGAAGATTTCTGACGCCCCTGCCACCACGATGTGTCACCCGGTAAGCGTTAACATCGGTCTGCTTGCCGAAACCCTTGGCAGTGACTGTCAGCAGCCTTCCGTTGAAGGCCACATATTCAGCCGGGGGTTCCCCTTCTTCTCCAGGGTCTTCCTCGGGTTCTTCCTCGGGTTCTTCCTCGGGTTCTTCGGCAAGAGCTTCGAGGGGTTCGAGTTCGATGACAGTTTCGGATGAAGAAGCCGGCGCCGCATCACCCTCGGCAAGAGGAAGCTCTGGAGTGACGGTCGGTTCAGGAATGTCTGATTTTTTGGAAAAGACTTCCATTCCGATCACGAAATCTTCCTTGGTCCGGAACGAGACTGCCTTGACTCCGCGGGCTACCCGACCCATTACCCTGACTTCGGTCTCCGGGAAGCGGATTGCATAACCCTCCATCGTGGCAATGACAATCTGCTCGCCGCCGTATAAAGTCTTGACGCCAACCAGTTCATCGTTATCATCGAGGTTTATGGCAATGATCCCTTTTCCTGTGGGGTGTGAGAAGGCTGAAAGTTCGGTCATTTTCGCCACGCCACGTCGGGTAACCATGAAAATCCGGCGGGTCTTGTCGAAGTTCTTGACCGGCAACAAAGCTGTGATCTTCTCGTTTTCGCCCAGGTTCAGCAAATTTACAATTGCCCGCCCGCTTGCCTGACGACCGCCCTCAGGTATCTTATATCCCTTGAGCCAATGAGCTTTTCCAGTCGATGTGAATACAAGTAAATACGAGTGGGTCGTTCCAAGAAACATGTGTTCGACTACATCGTCTTCCTTGACACCACAAACCATGCTTCCCTTGCTTCCACGACGAATCTGCCGGAAAGTGTCTGGTGCGATACGCTTGATATAGCCATTTCGCGTAACCGTGATGATGATATCCTGTTCCTGGGTAAGATCTTCTATCTCAAGGCGTTCGGCCCCCGACTCGCTGATGCGGGTGCGGCGCTTATCGCCGAATTTATCTTTGATCTCCTTCAGCTCGCCCCTTATAATCTCGCGAATCTTTTCGTCCGATGCCAGGATATCTTTCAATTTTTCGATCAACGCCAATGTTTCGTGATATTCCTGGACGATCTTTTCGCGCTCGAGCCCGGTCAGTCTCTGCAACCGCATATCGAGGATCGCCTGGGACTGACGCTCGCTCAAGGTGAAGGTTTCCATCAAGCCTTGTTTCGCCTCAGCCGGGTTCGCCGCGCTTTTTATCAGCGCGATAACCGCGTCGAGATTGTCGAGGGCTATGGTCAAGCCTTCGAGAATGTGAGCTTTTTCCTCGGCTTTCCTAAGCTGGAAGGCCGTCCTGCGCCTGATGATCACCATGCAATGATTGATGTATTGCTCCATAAGGCTTTTCAGGTCGAGCACTTGGGGACGGTTGTCGACCAATACCAGCATAATGATCCCAAAGCTCGTCTGCATCGGAGTATGCTGATACAGTTGGTTCAGAATGACCTCGGTGTTGACCCCTTTGCGGAGCTCGATACAAACACGCATTCCCTCGCGACTCGACTCGTCACGCAGATCGGTTATTCCGTCGATCTTCTTCTCACGTACCAGATCGGCAATGGTTTTCACGAGTTTCGCCTTGTTGACCTGATAGGGAAGCTCGTTGATAACGATCCGTTCGCGGCCCTTTGCAAATTCCTCGATATCGACGACCGACCGCATGACCACGCTTCCGCGACCGGTACGGTAGGCAAGTTCAGCCCCTTCACGGCCCATGATGATCGCGCCGGTGGGGAAGTCAGGCCCGGGAACTTCCTTGATAAGCTCATCGATCGAAATCTCAGGATCATCAATGAGTTTGAGAAGCCCGCTGATGATCTCAGAAAGGTTGTGCGGCGGAATGTTGGTTGCCATACCAACCGCGATTCCGGAAGAACCATTCACAAGAAGATTCGGGAATTTGCACGGAAGAACAGTCGGTTCTTCAAGAGAACCATCGAAGTTTGGCATCCAATCGACGGTTTCCATTTCAAGGTCGCGGAGGAGTTCTTCCGCAAGCGCACTGAGCCGGGACTCGGTATATCGCATCGCCGCAGCCGGATCACCATCGACCGAACCGAAGTTCCCATGACCATCGATCAGCGGATAACGCAGGCTGAAATCCTGGGCCATGCGCACCATGGTGTCGTAGACCGCGGTGTCACCGTGCGGATGATACTTTCCAAGAACTTCGCCGACCGTTCGGGCAGACTTTACATACGCATGCTTGCTCGTAAAACCGTTGTCGAACATGGCATACAAAATCCTCCGGTGAACCGGCTTCAAACCATCGCGAACATCCGGAAGCGCCCGGCCCACGATGACGCTCATCGAATAATCAAGATACGACTCCTTCATGTCGCTCTCGATGTCGATGGGAAGCTCTCTGTTGGGAAGTTCGGGTGGAGGTGTGGGCCCCCCTGGGGCCGGAAGATCAGGTGTGATGTCTTTGTCGCTAGCCATGTTTGTTGGCCTCAGATATCAAGATTTTTGACGCTTTTGGCGTATTGAGAGATAAAGTTCCGACGGGGTTCGACCTTGTCGCCCATCAGAAGGGAAAAAATCCGGTCAGCTTCGAGCGCATCGAGTGACCGGACTTTCTTGAAAATGCGGGTCTGGGGATTCATGGTGGTTTCCCAGAGTTGCTCGGGGTTCATCTCGCCAAGGCCTTTGTAGCGCTGAAGGGTGACGTGATCCATTCCGCCAAGAGTTGCGACGATTCGGTCTTTTTCGTCATCGGAATAGGCATACCGCTCGTCCTTGTTCTTCTTTATTTTGTACAATGGCGGCTGGGCGATGAAAAGGTAGCCGTTGCTGATGATTTCGGGCATATAACGGTAGAAGAAGGTCAGCAACAACGTTCGAATGTGAGCTCCGTCAACATCGGCATCGGTCATGATCACCAGCTTGTGATACCGGGTTTTGGCGATATTGAAATCATCTTTCCCTATGTTGGTACCAACTGCGGCCACCAGATCCTGGATGATCTCGTTTCCTACGACCCTCTCAAGGCGTGTCTTCTCAACATTGAGAATCTTTCCACGAAGCGGGAGGACAGCTTGTATTTTCCGGTCGCGGCCCTGTTTTGCGGAACCACCGGCTGAGTTCCCTTCGACGATGAACAGTTCACACTTCTTAGGATCAGTTTCGGAACAGTCCGCAAGTTTTCCGGGAAGCGATGAGCCTTCCAGCGCGGTTTTGCGACGGGTGAGCTCACGGGCTTTCTGGGCGGCCAAACGCGCGTGCATCGAGGTCATGATCTTATCCAGGACAGGTTTTGCGACCATCGGATTTTGTTCGAGATAATCCGCAAAAAACTCGACGCAAACCGAGTCGACGATTCCCCGCACCTCGGGATTCCCAAGTTTCCCCTTGGTCTGCCCTTCGAATTGCGGTTCGGGAACTTTTATCGACAGAACCGCGATGAGGCCTTCCCGGACATCATCGGTCGTGACCTTGATTTCCTTGTTTTCCTTGCCGTGATCCTTGCCACGCTCTTTCCCGAGGAGGCCCGGATCTTTTTTAAGATAATCATTGAAGACCTTTGTAAGCGCCGATCGAAAGCCGATCACATGGGTTCCGCCATCGACCGTGCTGATGTTGTTCACGTAAGAAAAGAATTGCTCGGAATATCCATCGTTGTAAGACAGAGCGACGTTTACCTCAACCCCCTCTTTTTCTTTCTGGAAATTTACCACTTCTCGAAAAAGGGAAGTCTTCGTTTCACTCAAATACTCGACGAAACTCTTTATTCCGCCTGAATACTCGAAGAGATGACACTTCTGGGTCGTTTTCTGCCGTAGGACGATCTTCACTCCCGGGTTGAGGAAGGCAAGCTCTCGTAACCGGCGGGAAAGAAACTCAAAATTGAACTCGATGATGGGGAAAATCTGCGAATCAGGCATGAATCGGACTTTTGTGCCTCGCCGATCCGCGCCGGCGGTGACTGTCATTTCTCCCACGGGGTCGCCACGTCTGAAGGACTGCTGATGGGTGTTTCCATCCCTCCAAACGGTGACATCCAGCCATTCAGAGAGGGCGTTAACGACGGAAATGCCGACGCCATGCAACCCGCCGCTGAATTTATAGCTTTTTTTGTCGAATTTTCCCCCGGAATGGAGGTAAGTCATGATAACTTCGAGAGCCGACTTACCGGTGGGTTGGTGGATATCAACGGGAATTCCACGGCCATCATCAAGGACTGCAAGGGAGCCGTCCTCCAGCATGCTGACATGTACCGTTGTCGCATGGCCCCCCAAAACCTCATCAATGCTGTTGTCGACGGCTTCCCAGACCAGATGATGCAGGCCGTCGACTCCGGTGCCGCCGATATACATTCCGGGACGTTTTCGGACCGCCTCCAGGCCTTCCAGAACCTGGATGTTCTTGGCGGAGTAGTCCTCTGTTTGGAGACTGCTGTCCCCGTTTTTAGCCGGCGGTACCGGCTCGGCCGGCTTGTCGTTTTCGTTCATGCTTCTAAACTCCTGTCCAAACTCGACTACTAGTCGTCAATGGCTTGACCGCTGTTAAGCCTCAAGTAGATTGCGCCGGGATATGGAGCCGCCATACCGCGTTGGGCAAGCGTCTCCGCAGAAATAATCGAAGTCAGCCACGTTCCATGGGTTGTCAAAATCGCTGTTTTTGGCGCTTCATGCGGTGCGGAAATGAAATCTTTAACGCGCTTTTGGGTAACCGGATCGACAGTCTCGAGGTTGACAATCGCAACACACGATTCGATATCGAGGAACTCCCGGCCGCCGATGTGGATCAACACACTTCTTCCTCAATGCCGAGGGCGAGGAACTCTTTCCATGAGGGGTCGAGGAGAAATTTGCCCGATGAGTCGTCGAGATCGACCAGGTTCGGCATAATACCGGTTTGAAAAATCACAGCACGGAACATTTCGTATCGCATTTTCAGATAATCACCAAGGTTGAAACTTTCCTTCAAATCGGCTCCGAAAATCCGAATGCGGTTGAGCGCCTCACCGAGCAGTTCGCTCCTAATCGCGTCAAATTCAAGTTGCGCAAGCCCGGCAACCAATTTCTTAACCTCATCGAAAGAAATCCAGGGGGTTTCGTTCAAGAGGGATCTGGTCTTTGCCAGATCTTGTTCTCGGGCTTTGAAGGTGCAAATAGAACATGCCTCGACCCCGCTTGGAATCAGGTTGAACCCGCATTTCCCGCACAGGTGGTAGCCCTTCGTGGTCAAGCCCTTGAGACGGGCCTGGAGCTTTTTTCGGCATGTCTGAATCGTATTTGTAAGGTCGGGGTTCCCGATGTCCGGAAGGTCGATGGTTCCCTCTTGATTCCAGTCGGGCCAGACTTCAACAGGCTCGCGCTGGACCGCAACCGGGATGGTTCCAAGGCGTCCGTCGATCGAGCTGATTTGCAGATCGGGGAACAGGCGCCGTAGGTTTGCATGGATGCTGGGTTTAAGATAAGTCAGAGTCTGGAACCATTGGGAATCAGCACAGATAACGGTCAACTTGCCGCGGGCCAACCTGGATGGATAGACAAACCGGCGCAGATCCCTTCCGGCAATTTGTTCCCAGGAGTAGGCCAACCGCCCAAGTGCGACCATGTCGCACGCGGAAACATCTTCAGGAAGCCAATTTCCTGAATTTGAATTCTGATCACGGTTCGCATGCTGTTTGTTTCGAAAAATGGCGACGCACTGAGTAACCGTAGATTTCAGGGGGGAAAACCCACCCTTTCGTTGATGCGAGTTTTTTCTCATAGTTCATTGAAAAATGACCCCGCATGATACGCCAAACCTGCCGCCATTTCAAGCCTGCCAAAGAAGCAAAAAACCTGAAACTTTTCAAAAAGGATACACGTTCCGGGCTCCGGCACGCTTTCATGTTCCCATGACATTATCATTCAGATACCAGGGTTTTCAATCAACGATGTCTTTGGCCCAACTTTAATTCGGGAAAACTCAATGGTTCTCGGGGCAAGATATTTCTCCCTTCGTTCGAAAGGGTGCATTCCCGAAAAAAGGTGTTCGCCAAGATGGTGGCGACACCCCAAAGATGAGAACATGTCATTGCGAGCGAAGCGAAGCAATCTTTTCGATCGAGATTGCTTCGTCGCTTGCGCTCCTCGCAATGACACACCTTCTTCGTTGATGCGCTGCCACTGCTGTTCTTTCGACCGGCTACCTCTTTTTTGGAATGCGCCCTCGAGAAGTGGGCGTAACGTTGATCCGATCTGCGTTTGAGGCTTTTTGACTTCAGACCGCTAA
>MNYA01000311.1 GCA_001872985.1 bacterium CG2_30_54_10
CTCTTTTTTCCCCGAGACCGATCCGTTTCGTGATAGGACCGGTGTTTTTTGCGATAAAAGCGCTGGAAATGCGCAGTCCGCCTCTATTTCGTGTTTTTTTGACAAACTTCACCCAGGCACTCTCTAATCGCTTGAAAGAGCGCTCATTACTGTTCTACTCACAATCATCCCTGGAGTAGAGCGCTTCCCAGACCGCGACGGCCGAGGACATGTTTCTGGAGTGGGTTAGCGAGAGATGGAAACGCCACAGCCCGCGTTTGCCGGCGAATGAATCGTACCGACCACTCAGCAAAACGTCCGGAAATGGACGGCCCCGGCGCAATATCTCGATCTCTTGCCAAGCCATGAAGCCGGGAAAGCCAAGCGCCTTGAAAACCGCTTCCTTGGCGGCAAAACGAACAGCCCAACCCGAAACAGCGCGGCTTTGGGCTTCCCCCTCGGAAATCTCTCTTGTGGTAAATATCTTTTCCAGGAAGCGCAGCCCGTGACGATTGTAAACCGACCCGAAACGATCGTTTTCAACAAGATCGATTCCGACACCTAGAATCATGCGCTTTTCATCGGGGTGGCTCCAGGATCTGCCCCTTCATTCGGAGGTCGGCGAGCACCGCGGCGCAAAACCCGGGTTTTCCGCGAATGATGATTGTCCGGCGCTCACCCTTCTCGTAGGTAAGCAGGCCCCAGAGAACCTCGACCTTCTCGTAATTTGGACTGGTCCATTCAACCCGAACCTCATCAGCCGACTTGAAAATATCCAGAAACTTCGTGAACAAGGAAACCTGGATCTGGTGCCCATGCTGGTTCTGATCTATGCGGACAATCAGGTCGGTGCGGTTATCCATTGGGCGGCCCGATCAAAGCGACAAAACCTTCGCTTCGACCTTACGAGAGGCGTTGCCGAGAGCATCGGCCGCGGTTTTTTGCCCGGTGATGACAGCTTCCATTTCGGGATTAACAACATCCTCGAGCATTTCGTAGCTTGTCACGATCGGGTTGCTGACCGAGGTTTTCAACTGTTCCATGAAGACCTGAAGGTTTTTGTCGTCAAAACTGAAAAGATCGTAAGACTTGCGATTCACGGGCATCTGGTTGAGCCGCTTGCACCAACGGGCCTGAATCTCGGCCGAGGTGAAGAAGGTCAGAAAGTCGTAGCATGGTCGTGGATTCTTGCTCGACTTGAAAATGACCGCGTTGGTGCCGCCGACGTTGGAACTAGAACCGGCGGGCCCTGCGGGGATGAGTGCCACCCCGAAATCGAGCTTTGAGTTCGTGAATTTGGGAAGGTTCCAGGGTCCCATGAAGATCATAGCGTATCTTCCGTTCACGAAACCGGATTCAGGAGAAATCGCCCCGGCACGCCAGGCGCCGGCCTCGATCTTGTGGACGGAGAACAGACTCGCCTTGAATTCAAGCGCCTTGACCGCTGCCTCGGAATCGAGAAGGCACTTTTTCCCGTCATCGGAAATAAGCTTGGCCCCGAAGGTATTGAAAAATGGAAGCGTCCACCAAAGGGTGTTATCCATGCCGAAACCGTACGTACCTTTTTCACTGTTGGTGAGCTTCTTGGCTGTCTCGATGAATTCGTCCCAGGTTTTGGGGGGCTTCTCAGGATCCAGGTTGGCATCGCGGAAAATCGTCTTATTGTAGAACAGAGCCACGCAGGTTGTTTGGTCGGGCAAGCCGTAGTATTTGCCGTCGATCCGGTTGGTGTTGAGCGGAGCGGAAAGATACTGGTCGGAGATCTTCGAGAACCCGAAGGTTTCGAGGTCGACACAGGCATTCTTTCGTGCCAGTTCACAGACAAACGACCAGTCGACGCGAGCGAAATCGGGCCCAAGGCCGACTGTCAGCGCCGTGCGGATCTTCGGCTTGTGGCCATCAAACGGAATCCGGATCGGCCGAATCGCCCAATTCGAGTTGGCGGGTTGTGCCTCCCATTCGGCGATGACCTCCTTGAGAAGCTTCTCTTCATCGTCATTGTAGGTATGCCAGAATTGCAGGATGGTTCTTCCGCTTGCGTTGACATCGACCCGATCGTTCCAGGTGGCTGCGAGCAGGAAAAGATAGAAGATTCCGAAAATCCACGGCAGATAGTTCTTGTTCACGGTTATTCCTTCACCGCGCCTTGGGTCATTCCCTCGATGAAATACCGCTGGGCAATCATGAACAGAACCGCGATCGGAACGATCGAGAAACACGAAGCCGACATGATCAGACCGAGATCTGACGTGTACTGCCCCCGGAAAAGCGCCAGTCCAACCGGAAGGGTGATGCTGAGCGGGTTGGCGAAATCAGTGACAATGAGCTGCCATAAAAAGTTAGACCAGTGGAACAAAAAGGTCAGAAGGAAAAGGGTAAGCAAAATCGGCATCGAGAGCGGAACGATGATGATCGAAAAAAGCTGCCATTCAGAGGCTCCGTCGATCCGGGCCGCCTCCAGCAGGCTTCCTGGAATAGTTTCCATGAACTGCTTCAGCATGAAGACGCCGAAAACCGAGGCCAGATGCGGAAGAAACATGGCAAGCTTGCTTCCGCACAGCCCCATTTTGCTTATCATGAAGAACTGCGGAACCATGTACATCATTCCGGGAATCATCATCGTTCCCATCAGCAAGGCGAACAGATAACCCTTGTAAGGCAATTCTTTCTTGGCGAAAACGTACCCGGCCATCGAGCTGAAAAGGGTCACGAGAAATGCGGCAGTGCTTGCAACCAGGAGGCTGTTTAGAAAATAAGTGCTGAAATTCTTCTTCCGCTCGATCTCGTCTTCAACCGGAGCTCCGGCCGGCTTGTCCCATTTGAGTACCTTCAGAAAATTCGCGGTCGTCGGTTCGTTTGGAACAATGTCGAACGGATTCGCTTCATTGATGATCAGTTCCTGGCCTGAGGGCTTGAAGGAGGTGCAAAGCATCCAGAAAAATGGAAACAACACAACGACCACGGCCATGGAAAGCGCTTCGTAAAGAAAAAACGTTTTCAAAAAACGGCCTCGCAAATCGGCCTGAGTGGCAATCCAACGCCTGAGAACGAACGCCATGAGAATCAGGGAAACCAGCGCGGCCAAGCCATTTGCAAGCGGAGCAAGCCCAGCCATACGCAAGGTGGCAGCGGATTTCAGAACCATCGCGCTGCCGGCAGGCGTCGGACCATCGGCAAGAGGCTTCGAGCCCACCGCAGCAAGCGTCCCGCCGCCAACAGAAGGGGTCGAACCCACGGCAACGGGCGTTTCGCCGCCAACAGAAGGGGTAGGATCCCCGGCAGCAGGCATCCCGCTGCTACCGGCGGGAACCGATTCGGTTGGGCTTGAGATCTCAGAAGAAGCGGTCATGGATGAAAGAACCATTGACCCAAACTTAAAAATCTGGCCGGAAATCCCGAAGGAAAGCAGCACCATTCCAGCCGTGAGAGCGACGAAAGCAGCTACGCGGAAGGCAGATGATTGTTCCATGTCTGTTGCCCCTGATTAATTTTTCTTGCCGGCGAATAACCGCTGCTGAAGGAAGGTCAGCATCAGGGTCAACGCCAGAAGAACGTATGAGATGGCAGCCGCATAGCCGTACCGGCCCGCCTCGAATTGCTTGTACAGATAATAACCGACAACCGAGGTTGAGCCGAGGGTTTCCCCTGCAACCACGACCTGGGGCCCACCGGCGGTCATGGCGTAGATTTCGGTGAACGCATTCAGCGACCCAATGATACCGGTGACGACCATGAAAAACAGGATCGGCCTCAGCAGCGGTAGGGTTATATGCCAGAATTGCTCCCAATGAGTGGCTCCATCGATATCGGCAGCTTCGTAGACAGCATCGGGAATATTCTGCAGCGCTGCCAGAAACAGGATCATTCCGAATCCTGCGCCTTTCAGAACCATGGCGAGAACGACCGCCGGCATGGCCGTGTATGGATTCGCCAGCAGGCCGGTCGTGTTGAAAAATTGGTCGGGCCCCAAAAAGAAGTTCATCACTTGGGCAAGAGCTCCGTATTTCGGAGCGTAGATCAAGCCCCAGATAACCCCTACAACCAGCATGTCGAGAACGTTCGGAAGAAAGAACGCGCTTCTGAAGAAATCCTTTCCGGCAAGTTTGTTGTGCAGAAGAAGAGCCAGGGCCAACGAGGCGGTGATTCCCAGCGGAATGCTCAACCCACCGTAAAGAAGTGTAACGCCAAGCGACCACCAAAAGGCCGGATCATTCAAGCTGATTCCAGTCGGCCCAACCGAGAAACCAAGCAGGTTGCTGTAATTTGCGAACCCCACATACTCGAGGTTCGCAAGGCTGAAATCCCGGGGTGAGCCGAAAAAGCTCAAATAAAACGAGTACCCGATCGGAAAAATCAGGAAAATCGCGAACAGGATCAGGAAGGGGGCCAGAAAGAGCAGTGAATTGGTGGTTTCCCGGGTGTTCTGCATGTCGATCACCTTCCTATGAGGAGAAGATCAGGGAGATTCTATCACAAAACAGGGAAAATCCAATTCATTTAGTTGGCGTGCAGTCTTCTCCGCTTCAGCTTCCATATTAAAGGGCCCCATGAGGATTCGGTACATCTCATATTGCTCGTTCGGGGCGGTCAATGATGCAACCATTCCATTTTCAGACAACCGTTTCATGGCTAATCCTGCTGAATCTTCGTCTCCGAATGCACCCAACTGAACGAAAAACGCTGAAGTAACGCCCGATTCTTCGGTTGACACGGCCGCTGTCTGGTTGGCCAAGTGAGGATCGGATTGTGAAATGGCCGGAGATGATGCTGAGCCCGGAGAGTTTGATGGCTGGGTTAGCGTTTCGGAAATTGGCCCAATCGATGAAGACCCTGTGTGGGGCGCCTTTTCGAGATCTAGCAAGAACCAGCCACAGACGGCCAAAAGGAAAGCGACCGAACAATAAACACCCCATTCCTTGATCGAGTCATGCGAATTTTCGGAAGAAGGGCCCCAATCGAACTGGCGTTCAGTGTGTTTTTCCGATAAAGCTGGTTCCATGATTAGCTGGGGTCCTTTCTTGGCGCGGGACGAATACCGTGAGACACAGTCAGTGAAACGCAATCCGCGGAACGCAGTCCCCGGGACGCAGTCTGCGATCAGCTTTCCAAACCCATTATCGGAATTGCCCGGCCACAGGAGCACCTTGGACCGGCAATTCGTGCGAATGTCTGGTATCCCTGGCGCTCGATCAGCACCGAACCACATCCCGGGCAGATTGTGTTCTGCCCTTCGCTTGATGTGAGATTGCCCACGAAAACGTAATTCAATTTTTCCTTTGCGATCCGACGAAAATTTTCGAGGATCGAAGCATCGGTAGGTGGGGCTGATTCCTTGAATTTGGGAAAATATCGCGACAGATGCAGGGGAATGTCAGGGGAAAGGCCGGCAACCCAATCGACAAGCCGCTCAAAATCGGCAGGATCTTCGTTCAGGCCAGTCACTACGAGGTTGGTCAGCTCAACATGCACGCCGGCCCGCCACGCGGTTTCAATATTTTTGAGAATCGGGGCAAGTGAACCATGGCAAATTTTTTTGTAAAAATCATCTTGGAAGGCTTTCAAATCAATATTCATTGCCTGAGTGACAGAGCACAAGTTCTCCCACGGCTTTTCTTCAAGGTATCCGTTGGTTACCAGAACTACCTTTTTATTCAGTTCAAGTAGAAGCGGGGCGCAATCCATGATGAACTCATACCAGATCCCGGGTTCGTTGTAGGTAAATGCCACCCCGATATTATCGGGGGATTTTGTTGCGCTCTCCGCAAGGTCTTTCGGGGTCAGGATTTGACCGGGGACTTCTTGCTGTGAGATATCGCAGTTCTGGCAGAAACGGCATGCAAGGTTACATCCGAAGGTTCCGACCGAAAGAATCGACTTGCCGGGGTGGAAATGATAAAGAGGTTTTTTCTCTACCGGATCGAGGTTCGCGGCCACAACGCAGCCGTAGTTGAACAGTGTCATCTCGCCCCCTCGATTTCCGCGTCCAAGGCATCGGCCGCGTTTCCGATCAAGAATGTGGCATCGGTTGGGGCAAAGAAAACAATCAACCTCGCCTTCCCGGCTCTTCCAGAACTCCGCGCTTCTCACAAGAACCGTATAACACGGCCGAAATCCCCGGTCAACATATAATCCCAATCCCGGTTAATTTTTTCTCAGGGGCCGTAAAACAATAACTATGACAATGGTTGTTGTTTCTACGTCTCCTTAGGGGCGGTCGATGAACCATAATGTAACAGTTATTTCTTAACAAGGCCTTAGTCGCAGGCGTGACTGCCAAACTTCACTAATATTCATCTATTAATGCCTGCTTTGAAATGTTCTGTCGGAATCCAGCGAAAAAGTGGCAGCGGCTTCCAGCCGCTGCGACGCGGCAA
>MNYA01000166.1 GCA_001872985.1 bacterium CG2_30_54_10
AAGGGACAAACCTTTCTGGAGGACATCCGGCGAAGCCAGAAGAGTTTTCCAGAAAAGCAGGATCAACAAAGACACTGTTCCAAATATGGAGCCACCATTTTTAACCTTCATTTCCTCGTCCTCCAGTATGGTTATACGAAAAGAATCAATGTTCGGTTGCGAGGGGATTGAATTTTTTCCAGCACCAGGAACCGAAATGGCCAATGAAAGACATCTTGGAATCCCTGGGGGCATGGAGTTCCTGGGATTTCAAATAAATTAGAACATCCAGTCGCTGGAATTCCTGGTTACCGTTTTCCAGGCCGAAAATCGGCTGAAAACCGACAGCAAGAATCTGCCCCTGACTGTGAAAATCAGTTTTTCGGGGGGTGAGGCCCGTGGTATCTAACCCAACAGGGTCTTCCGATCTGGATAAAGTTTTCTCCCCGAGATCGAAAGTGTAGGTCACTTTCCATTTCTTTGTATCCTCGGTGACAAGAAAGCAAATCGAGTTAGCAGTTTTCTGGAAGTCTTCTTCCGCCTGACGGACGTCTTTCCGAAGCGAATAAATTATGGTCTCCATCAGGCTTTGATTGTCCATCATCCCTGAACCAACAAGAAAAGTTCTCTGGAAACCCGCCATCAGCCGATAGACAACGCCGGAAATCAGCGAACACAGCGCAACTACGATCATTATTTCAACGAGCGTGGTTCCTGGGGTCGTTCTTCTCTGGGGCACCAGCAAGCTCTTCATTCCCTCAAAAAATTTCCCGAAATTTTATGCCGGAGACGGTAGTCTGCACTTCCGGGGAGGCTCCGGCGGGACCGCGTTTTACCTGAAAGAAAACGCTTATCCGGATTTTCATGGAATCGACAAGATAGGTAACTTCTTCGGGTTTTGGAAAGCAATCGAGCTGGTATTTAAAGTCCATCGAAACCGAGGCGTTATCGGCAAGTTCGTCTTTAACCCCTTCCAGTTCAGGCATTGCCAAAAGGCTTTGTACTTCAGGATCTCCTAGATATGCCACCGGGCCGCCCATTGCGGGGTGGCCGGTAAGAGAGGCCACGCACTGGTTAAAGGGAAGGGAAAGATAGCGGTCGAGGAGACCCTGTGCAACTTGTGTCGCCAGGAGATGTCTTCCAGTGACGGCAACCTGCTGAATCGTCGTTTGACTGCTGAGGAAAATGGGGATGAATGCCGCGACCAGGATAATAAATGCGACCAGGTATTCCAAAAAACTGAATCCAGAAGCAGAACGACGCAAGGATCTTGGTTGGCGGGCCTCCGGGAACGAAGACACCGTCTCTCCTTCACACACGGGGAAAAACTGAGAATTCATTCTTGACGTCTCCGGAAGACGTAATACTCCCCGATCCATGGACAGACAAATGAGCCTGAAGAACACTCAGGAAATGAAGGGAAAAATGTGGGATTGGTTCGTAAGCCTTTTAGGCTCCTTTTATGCGGGGCTTCGCTCGGAATGACAGAAAATACAATTTTCGTAAGAGATTTCAACAATTCCCTCCCACAACCGGCCTTTCCGGTGGTAGAATGAGGCCTCCTTAGGTTTTGGGCTCGACACATCATGAAGTCTAATTTGTAGCTCTTCGCTAAATTCATCGAATGAAGAATCAGGAGGAAATCATGCTCCACCAATCACACCATCCCTTCCTAAACAGCTCCGAACGAATAGAGCCGCGGTTTTTCGCGCATCTCTTGTCTGCGTCTCTATTAGCCTTGTGCTTTGCCCTCACGGTTCCGGGTCTCGCGCAGGCTAAACCGGCAAACCCTCACCCCGGGCAACAATCTGAACCATCCCCGGCTGTCCGCTGGGGGCCCGTCCTTGGAATCATGCAATCCGATGCGGCATCGTTGCAATGGGCGACGAATGTTCCCATGAGCTGCGCGGTTGAACTCGACGGGGTGGTTGCAACCCCGACGACCGCTCGTGGAATCTACCACGCTGCCCGGCTGACAGGGCTGAAACAAGATTCCGCCTACAAAGCCCGCATTGTCATGACCGCTCCCAAAAAGCAGAAGACGTTTTCAGCTTCATTTGGATTCAGAACCCCCCCGAAAGCCCTGAAAAACTGGACATTTCTGGCCTTCGGGGACACCCGAACCAATCATGACGCGCATGGAAAAATCATTCAAACGCTGTTGAAAGCCTTTCCGCGCCCCGAGTTTCTTATCCACACGGGAGATCTGACCGAGAACGGCACGCTTCCCGCTCTCTGGGACCGCTTTTTCGAGATCGAAAGGCCGGTGCTCGAACGAATGCCATTCCTGGCCGTCTGCGGAAACCATGAGCAACGTGGCCCGACGTATTTTGGTATGTTTTCCAATCCGCTCTCCCAGGGCAATCGGCCCTGTAGCTGGTATTCCTTCAGATACGGCAATGCTGTGTTTCTCGTTCTGGATCCAAAGGATCGTTTTTCGGAGCAGACGGGGTTCATCGATCGGGTTCTTTCAGCCGCCGACAGGGACGGCGTGAAATGGCGTATCGTAGCCTGTCATTACCCCGTGTTTTCCTCCGGCCCCCACGGAAACAATCAGCAGGAAATCGACAACTGGGCTCCTCTTTTCGAGAAATATCATGTCCAGCTTGCCTTTTTCGGCCACGATCACCTATACGAGCGGAACGTGAAGGAACCGGTGACCTATCTGACCCTGGGCGGCGGCGGGGCCCCGCTCTATCAGCCCAAGCAGGGGTTGAATCCATATTCCGTGAAGCTGCTTTCGATACTTCATCTTGCCAGGATTACAGTGAGTGAAACGGCTTTATCCGTTAGCGTCATTGGGCTTGACGGCAACCCAATCGATTCCTTCACGATAAAATAGGAATCTGAGATCCGGGTTTGTTGTGGTATCATGGCGCCGGATTTCAAGATCGAGACGGTGGCGGGATTGGCCGCCCAACAAGGGGGAAAGGCATGAATCTTCGAATCGAAGAGCATCCGATCCTGGTTTTCAAAAAAGGCAGGAAGGTCAGCTTTACCTTCGGCGGAAAGAAGCTTGAAGGCTTCGAAGGCGAGCCAATCGCGGCTGCATTGCACGCCGCGGGGATCCGCCTGCTGAGGCATAGCCCGCACAAGGACCGCCCACGCGGTTTTTTTTGTGCGATTGGCCGCTGTTCGAGCTGCATGATGGAGGTTAACGGCGCGGTGAACACAATGACTTGCATCACCCCGCTTGCCGATGGCATGACGGTAAACATGCAGAAAGGCCATGGGGTTATCGAGCCATGAGTCGCAAATCCGAGGTATTCGTCGTCGGAGGCGGCCCTGCCGGCCTTTCAGCAGCCATAGTGGCGGCCAAACTTGGAGCCCGGGTTCTTTTGGTGGATGATAATCCGATGCTTGGCGGCCAATTGGTGAAACAAACCCACCGCTTTTTCGGAAGCAGCGCCCGCGATGCCGGAATTCGTGGTATTTCCATTGCCGAAAAGCTTCGCATGGAAGCACAAGCCATCAAAAAGAACCTTGTGGTACAACTGAACACCTCCGCCGTGGGTTTTTACGGAGAAGGCGAAGCGGGGATTCTCACCCCGGAACGATACGAGAAGGTCACCTACGAGCGCGTCATCGTCGGAACCGGGGCGGTAGAGAATTCACTCAATTTCGAAAACAACGACCTTCCCGGAATATACGGCGCCGGCGCAGTGCAAACCCTGATGAACGTCCATGGGATTCGGCCCGGCAAAAGAATTTTGATGGTCGGCTCGGGAAATATCGGTCTGATAGTCAGTTACCAACTTCTTCAGGCCGGGGTGGAGGTGGTCGGAGTCGTCGAGGCGATGCCCACTATCGGCGGCTATCTTGTACATGCCAGTAAGATTCGCCGCCTTGGAATCCCTATCATGACCGGCCACACGATCGTCAGTGCCAACGGAGACCTCGGCGTGACCGGGGCGACGCTTTGCCAACTCGACGAGAAGTATCAGCGTGTTCCGAACACGGAGTTTGAGATCATTTGCGACTGCATTTGCCTTGCTGTCGGGCTCTCCCCGCTCATCGAGCTCTTTCAGCAGGCGAGCTGCAAGATGGTATTCGTGCCCGAGTTGGGCGGTTTGGTTCCCCTCCAGGACGGAAACATGCGCACATCGAACCCTCGAGTCTACGTGGCCGGCGATGCTTCGGGAATCGAAGAGGCGACCACTGCTATTCTCGGCGGTCGGATTGCCGGGGCGCGGGCTTTCGAGAGTCTTCACGGCCCATCTTCCGATGCGCAGAAGATCGTCGATGACGCGGCCGGGGAGTTGAAGTCGCTGCGGTCGGGCTCGACCGGAAACCGGATACGGTGGGGCCGCGAACGCGTCACACAGGAGATCGCGTCATGTTAAACAAGGATGGAATCATTTCCCTGGCTGAACTCGCACCGCTCATTCCTTCCGAGAGCCGCCTGAAGAAAGGCCCGGTCGCGATGGCCGAGTGCATCCAGGACATTCCTTGCGATCCCTGCGTGTTGGCCTGCCCGCGGCACGCGATAACAATGAAAGCAGGAATCACCGATCAGCCGCACCTCGACCAGGCAGTCTGCAACGGCTGCACTCTCTGCGTGGCAAGCTGCCCGGGCCTCGCTATTTTTGTGGTGAACATGGCCCATGCACCACGGTCCGCGACAGTGACCCTTCCATACGAAATGCTTCCGGTTCCAAAGGAAGGGGAAGTCGTTGCAGCACTCGATCGCAGCGGAAAGACCGTTTGCGAGGCAAAGGTGCTCAAAGTGATGAAAAGCAAGGTTTACGACCGGACCCTGACCATCACGATTGAGATTCCAAAAGATCTCGCCATGAGCGTTCGAGCCATCCGCGCCGGAGTCAAGGTGGGACGTAAATGAAAATAATTTGCAGATGCCAGGATATCACCGAAGAAGAAATCATCGACGCAATTCGCCAGGGCGCCAGCACGATCGACGAGGTCAAACGCCTGGTCAGAGCCGGCATGGGACCGTGTCAGGGCCGTACATGCCGCCGGCTCGTTTCCCAGATCATCGCCCGCGAGCTCCAAAAGCCTATCTCCGATGTCTTCCCCCCGACCTTCCGACCCCCGAACAGACCTGTTCCCTTCAAGCTGGTCATGGCCGAATTCCAACGCCAGGAAAAGGAAGACCTGAAAAAAGCCGCCAAGCCCAAAATTGGAAAAAAGCCATGAATACTCATTTCGATGCGATCATAATCGGCGGCGGAATTCTGGGCGTTTCAACAGCCTACGAGCTTGCAAAGGCCGGACTGAAGAAAATCTGCGTCATCGAACGGCGATATCTCGCCAGTGGCTCGACCGGCCGCTGCGGAGGCGGATTCCGACAACAATGGAGCACCGAGGCCAACACGCGCCTGGCAATGGCTTCGGTAAAGCGCTTCGGGGAGCTCGAAGCGGAACTCGGCTATAAAACAGAGTTTTTCCAGGGAGGCTACCTGATCCTTGCCCACAACGATGAGGAGGTTGCCCAGTTCAGGAAAAACGTCGAAATGCAAAGAAG
This sequence comes from bacterium CG2_30_54_10, assembly GCA_001872985.1. Lineage (GTDB taxonomy): Bacteria > Muiribacteriota > Ozemobacteria > Ozemobacterales > Ozemobacteraceae > CG2-30-54-10. The sequence continues at coordinate 5,462 of MNYA01000166.1, forward strand.
TCTTGGTCTTGATGTCAAGATGGTTTTGCCCTCCGAGGCGAAGGAAATCGTTCCCTTTCTTGATGAGGGCAAGATGAAATTCGCGACCTGGTGCCCGACTGACGGACATATCAACCCGTTCCTGCTGACTCAGGCCTACGCAAACGCCGCGCGGAGACTTGGGGTCGAGATTCACCTCTGGACCAACGTCGGATCGCTGATGAAAAAGAGCAATACGTTTTTCGTGATGACCAACAAAGAAGTCTACGAGACCGGAATGCTGTTCAACTGCGCCGGGAGCTTCTCTCGGTCGATCGGGGAGATGCTCAATGTTGAGATACCCGTCGATCCTTACCGGCACGAGATTCTGGTCACGGAGCCGGTCGAGAAGCTTTGGAACCCAATGGTTATCAGCTTCGGAGTGGGTTTATACTGCCGCCAGGAGAAAAATGGCGGCCTCGTCATGGGTATGGGCGACCCGAATGAACCGGTTGGAACTTACGTCGGAAGCTCGATGCATTTCATGTTCGAGATGAGCCGCAGGTTTACCACCCTTTTCCCGAAATTGGATTCTCTGCGCATCGTCCGGCAGTGGGCCGGGCTTTACGAGATGACGGCCGATGCCCAACCGATCCTTGGCCCTGTCGATGAGATCGAAAATTTCTACCAGGCAAGCGGTTTCTCAGGCCATGGTCTCATGCTCGCCCCCGCTGTAAGCCGGCTTCAGGCTGAACTGGTGACCACCGGAAAGACTTCGATGCCGATAGATGATCTTCACGTGCGGCGGTTCCGTGGACAGAAAGCCATCCACCGTGAGAAATCAGTTGTCTGACTTACAAAGATAAACCACATGTTCGTTTTTTGGTAAGAGTTTAGCCGTTTGAAAAAATGGAGATAGAGGAAATGATGAATGATGAATGATGAATGATGAATGATGAATGATGAATGGAGAATTTGG
>MNYA01000172.1 GCA_001872985.1 bacterium CG2_30_54_10
AATAATGGGATTCTCGAGAAAACCTCTCCAAATTCTCCATTCATCATTCATCCTTCATCATTTCCTCTATCTTCATTTTTTCAAACCGCTAAACTCTTACCAGACACTTTACATGTTTCAGACCACGCTTTCTTGGCCATTCATTGAGAAGATAATCTTGTCGAGGCCGAACTCGCTCTTGAAGCGGTTTGCAAAGCTAATCAGCGCGACCACATTCTGGTTCAAAAGCCACTTGGCGGTTTTCCCTTGCAGGGCGTAGACGGACTCTCCCCCGCGCATTGCGGGCGGCTTGAGTTGGACATTCCGTAGGATTGCGCCGAGTTCCTGACTGCCGGTTTCGGCCCATCGGCGTGCCAATTCGTGTTTTCCGGGATCGCTTTCAAACTCCGGCAGGAACAATCCCAGGGTTTGGTCGAAAAGCAGATCCTCCGCCAGTTCCATGATTGTTTTTGCCAGCGGGAGGGTCGGTTCCCTTTGGATCAGAACCTTCACATCGGGAGTGCGATTCCCGAAGAGGGGCTTGATGAATGGGAGCTGAAAACGCAGGAAAGCCTTGTCTTCATCAAGGATCTTGCCTTCCTTGGTCGGGTCGTCGGTCAGGTGGTTGACACCATACACGACCTTCGTCGGGTCTACTTTCCAACTTCGGCGGGTTTCCTCGAAGTGCTTGATCAGTCCGTTGACTGAGACGTTCTTGCTTGAAATGAGGTAGACGATTTTCTCGACGCTCTGGACGATTTCCCTGGTAACCTTCGTAAACATCGAGCTGGAGTCTACAACGATGAACTCAAAGCTCTCCATGACCGTCTTCATGAGTGAAAACGTATGAAACTCCTTCAGTCGCAGATCGGTGAAACCGTTCTCCTGGGGAGAAATGGTGGAGATGCCGCAAGGCGCCACCTCAGTGTATTTTCGAATTTCAGCAATACGTTCGCGGTCCACCAGTTCGTCGATAATGCGGGAATGTTTGGACATCCCTAACGACTGGGCGAGCTTGTCGTCACGAAGATTGGGATCGTATAAAAGGACTTCTTTCCCGAGGATTTGCTTCATCGCCCAAGCAAGGTTGCGTGCGAACAAGCTTTTCCCTGAGCCGCTGTCGGGGCCCATAACGGCGTAGACGAAAGCTCTTTTCTCGGTTCCGGTTCCGGTTCCGATGTTGGATTTGACAAGACGTTCGCAAAGGGTTTTGATAATTGCCAAAGCAACCCCTGGAGCGGATTTAAGGAGGGCATGAAAATCTTCCTTGCGGATGCGAACGAGTTCGGTCTCCGCAAGTGCAATAGCGCTAGCCGTACGAGGTTCTTCAGTGAGAAGAGCCATTTCACCGAAATATTCACCGAGCTTCAGGTGGGTCAGTATCTTCCGCCCGCTTTTTCCGTCATCGCAGAAAATCTGGACAATCCCTGATTTGATGACGAACATTGTGTCAGCAGCCTGGCCTTCCTTGCAGATCACCGCATCCCGCCCGTAATGAAGGGATTCAGACTGGGTCGAAAGCGGCCCCAACTCATCATCGGTCAATCCTGAAAACAGGGATACCTTGCGCAGAAATTCGTTCTGATTCATGACAGCCCTCCCTCTGAAGTTGAACTATCCTACAGGTGGGGGAAAATGGTGTCAACCAAACCAATCAAGACTTTTGCCTCACCACCCGTAGCGTGGCGTACCATTCGTTTTGACAAAGTTCCCTTACTGTTATGCGACTTGTTAATTTGTAGAAAAATCAGGGGCTACCGAATGGATCGAGAGTCCGATATTGGATGGCTTCGACGACATGATTTGTCGCGATCCGTTCCTTTCCATCAAGGTCGGCGATGGTTCGGGCCACCCGGATCAGCTTGTCGTATGCCCGAGCGGAAAGGCTGAAGCGGCGAACCGCTTCCAACAAAATCTTTTGGGCCGGCTCATCGAGTTCACAGTCTTTTTTCAAAACTTTCGGCGGAAGGTGGGCATTGAGCACGATCCGGCTTCTCGGATGGCGTCCCTTTTGGAACTCTCTTGCAGCGAGGACGCGTTCCCGGACTTTGGCTGACGGTTCGGATTCGACTGAGCCGATGAGTTCCTCGGAAGGGAGGCGCGGCACGGGTATCTGAAGATCGATCCGATCGAGCAGCGGCCCGGAGATCCGTTGTTGGTAGGCGCGAACCTGGCTGGGAGAGCAAGTGCAGCGCCGGATCGGTTCAGTGAAATTTCCACAAGGGCAGGGGTTCATTGCAGCGATCAACTGGAACCGGGCGGGGAAACTTGTGGTATGGGCCGCCCTGGCGATGGAGACGCGCCCTTCGGAAAGCGGCTCCCGCAGGACTTCCAGGACAGCTTTTTTGAATTCGGGCAGTTCGTCGAGAAACAGGACGCCGTTGTGTGCCAGGGAAACTTCTCCCGGAGCCGGATTGCGTCCTCCGCCGATTAGCGCAACATCGGAAATGGTGTGGTGCGGATCACGGAACGGCCTATGTTTGATGATACCGTGACCCGCCGGAAGGATCCCTTTGATGCTGAAAATCTTTGTTATCTCCAGGGATTCTTCAAACGACAACGGTGGAAGGATCGAGGGAAGCGCCCTTGCCAGCATGGTCTTTCCAGTGCCGGCCGGACCGACGAAAAGCAGATTGTGACCTCCGGCGGCGGCGACCTCGAGAGCCCGCTTGGCAAACGCCTGGCCTTTCACCTCGGCCAGATCCACGACCTGGAAAAGTGCTGGGGAATCGGCCGCTGCTTCCTGAAATGGAGCGATCGGAAACGGCGCCTGGCCTTTGAGAGCGGATACGAGATTTTCAAGGGTATCGAAGCCATGAACCATCAGCGATGGGACGGCGGATGCTTCGGCGATGTTGTCGGAGGGAACCACCAGCCCAGAAAGGTTTTGTTCCTTGGCCAGCAGCGCGAGTGGGAGAATTCCGTGCGTATGGCGAAGGCGGCCGTCGAGGGACATTTCCCCAACGAAAAGTTTTCCGTCGATATTTGCAAAGGGAACGAGTCCGAGGGCGGCAAGAATTCCGACGGCTATCGGCACGTCGAGGCCGGCTCCTTCCTTCCTGACGTCAGCCGGAGCAAGGTTTACGGTGATCCTGCGAGATGGCAGATCGAGTCCTGCATTTTTCAGTGCCGCCCGAATGCGCTCCCGTGCTTCATTTACAGCGGTGTCCGGAAGTCCCACAACCGTGAAGGCGGGAAGTCCTCCTGAAATGTCAACCTCCACCTCAATGAGAAGCGGTTCAAAGCCGCTGATTGAACCTGTAAGGACTCGAGCAAACATGCAATTGGTGTAACCCCTTCCTCTTGCGGATGGCGAGAATGTTTTGTATAGTGGGTGGGCTCAGAATACCCGCAACTCCGATTGTTGGTCAAGCCAGGGTCGGTGTCGCCGGAGTGGGCCACTTTAAATCGCTTTGGGCGCCGGGACAAGGAGGAGAAAACCGATGGCAGACAATCTTTCCCCACCCACTGAGCCCGGGTTTCAGACATCGCCTGAAATTCAGCCGGCCTCGTTAACAATCGAAGATGCGCTGCGCCGTGATGATTTCAATTTTGCCGAGCGACACCTCGAATCCTACCGGAACGAGTATGGCGAGACGCCTCATTACCTTTATTTCCTCGCCAGGGTAAAAATCGGGTTGAAATTATTCCGGGAAGCCAACGAACTTCTGAAAACGCTTTATTACAAATACCCGGTCTTCATGGCCGATCGTCCTGATTACGAGAACTTTAAGCGTGAAATGATCCTGCCGAAAATGGAAGCTGCCGGCGCCCTTTGGAAACAGATATTGACCAGGATTCCAAGCAAAGCAGGAACAATCGAAGGCATGCAGCCGAATGAGGCGCCCCCCCCTGAAAAAGCGCTTTCCCCCCTGGAACAGGAAGCTTTGCAGAACGATTTGGGCGAGGCTTTCGAAGCATTTAAATCCGTCGTCGCGGTCGAAACAATGCATGTCGATGCCCTGAAAGGAATGATCCTCTGCGCCACGGAACTCGGGAATGTGGAAGAGGTGATGCAATACAAGGCCCGGCAGGATGAGGCCCCCAAATATTGGGAAGGCCTCAAGGCCAGACGCGCCGAAAGCGCCCTGATCGAGGCGAAGAAAGCCTTCAAGGACGAGAACCTCGACCTTTCGAACCGGATTCTGAACCTGGGCCTTGAAACGCTTTCCGATGACCCCAAGCTGCTGGTTCTGAAGGGTGAGATCCTTCTGAAGAAGGGAATGTTCCGCGAGGCGCTGGGGTGCGTGGAGCTTGTTTCCAGCCGGTATCCCAACCATTCAGAGGCGATGCGCACTCGCGGAAAAATCCTCGCCGCACGGTTCGATCATGACTTCAGCCGTGGGCAGCAGCTTCTGGCCGAAGCTGACGGAAAACCCACCGGATCGACCGCTCAAGCAGCCCTCGCCCATGATGCGCTAGGATGTTTCCTCGACGCATTGAACTTCGATTCTGCCAACATGCTCGCTCTCGCCGGGGTATACAGGTGCCATCAGCTTTGCAATAATCCACTGAAGGCCCACGCTGCCTTGACCCGCATCAAGGAGTTGGATCCAAGTTTTAAACTTCCCGATCCACAAAAAAAGAAGGCCGCCCGGGAAGAAGAATTCATGCCCGAGCCATGTTTCGTCGCAACTCGCATTTTCGGCGCTGACAGCCCTGAAACCCATTCACTGCGAAGGTTCCGAGATGATCGGCTTCGGAAGAGTTTTTGGGGAAGGATTCTGATCCGTTGCTATGCCAGGGTTGGACCGGCGCTTTCACAGGTTCCAGGTCGCGGCCCTTTACTTCCCTTGATCCGGTCATTTCTGCGAAGCTTCGTCCGTACCGTAACTGTATTACAGTTTGCACGAAAGCCGCAGAGAGCGCGGAAGAAGGAAAATAATACCAATTTTTGGTAAGAGTTTACCCATTTGAAAATTTTGAAAATTTTGAAAAAAAATGCTGTATTTTTCGAGTTCGATAAGATTTTGCGGTACCGAAATTATCGATAGGAAAAGAAAGATAACTAAATTTGAAAGAATTTTCGGCCGCAGATGAACGCAGATTAACGCAGATTTGTATCATCTCAATAATCCGGGGGAGGCATGAGAGCGCACCGGAGGGCGCAAAGCACCCGACCGCAGGGGATGAGCCTCGCGAATTTACTTCGCGAGGCGAAGGGGGGCGCGTGCCCCGAATGGTGCTTAGATAAGGAAATTCTTGAGAAAAATGCTCGGAATAAAATTCGTGCTCATCAGTGTTTACCCATCGTAGAAAAAGTATTGGAGAAGCCAAAGTAGGCTTAACTAAGCACCATTCGCGCGTGCCCCCCTTTATTGAGAAGTTACGCAGATTTGGACTTCTCACTACTCCCTAACCGGGCCCCCCGGCAAATGCAAGTTTCAGGGAATTGAGCCTGGTCTGCTTGTTGTCGCTCCGGGACAACATCACCACCGGAACTGCCGCACCGAGAATCACGCCCCCCGCAGGTATCTTCCCAAAATACAGGATCGTCTTCCCGAGGATGTTTCCAGTATCAATGTCGGGCGCGATAAGGATGTCAGCCTTTCCGACGACCTCGTTCGAAAGACCTTTGTGATGGGCGGATTCGAGGGAAATGGCGTTGTCGAGGGCCAGGGGGCCATCGATCGTGCAACCGGTTATCTGCCCGCGCTCACCCATCTTGGCGAGAACGGCCGCATCAATACTGCTTTGCATTTTGAAGGAAACCGTCTCCACGGCAGAAAGAACGGCGACCCTTGGTTTTTCACATCCGAGCCGCCGAGCAAATTCCACCGCATTTTTGATGATCTCGAACTTTTCCTCAAGGGTGGGATGAGGAATCATTCCTCCATCCGTGAGGAACTTGAAGGAACCTTCCCATTCGTAGACGAGAACGTGCGAAAGAACCTTCCCTTTTTTAATTCCCAGCTCGCTATTAAGGATTGCCTTTAGGAATACCGGCGTCGAAAGCGTTCCCTTCACGATCGCCTCGGCTGTTCCGTCCCGAACGAGCCCGACGGCTTTCGCGGCAGCTTCCTCTTCGGTAGAGGCGTGAATGATCCTGGGTTTAAAGCCAGGAGCAATGCGGTTCAGAAGAGCTTGCATCACGCTTCCATTTCCGACGAAGGCGCATTCGACATAGCCCTGGTCACTCGCTTCCATCGCGGCTGTGACCGTCTCGGAGTTCTCGGGTTTGCAAATAGCTATCGGAATTTTACGTGCTTTCAAATGTGATTCGAGTTCGGCGAAGTTCACGAGACCTTCCCCTTTTCTTTCAAATTATACGTATGGAAACCAACAAGGCGATCGGGCGTATTCCTGAGCGACCGGCGGCGCCGGCTCAAAAATTCGTAACATCTCACTAGTCGGGGGAAGAGCG
>MNYA01000320.1 GCA_001872985.1 bacterium CG2_30_54_10
AGTTTGAGCTGGAGTCTGAGCCTGAGCCACCGGCTGGGGCTGAATCTGGGCTTGGAACTGAGCCTGAGCTTGGGCTTGAGCGAACTGCCAGGGGGAAAACAAAGCCGCCGAAAAAACCAGCCCAACTGTCAAAACCATGGATGGGAAGGTAAACCGACCTCTAAGAAAAGTTCTCGCAAATATCGATAAAATGTTGATTCCCTCATTCATTGGCTAAGGAAGTCCGACTTGCCGATCTCATTTGGCACGGGCATTTTACTCCCGATTCCAGACAAAGGAAAGGCTTACCTGCTCGATAATTTGTGGCGCCGGCTCGAAAAAGAGGAAGTTCGCATCTCCACTTCCCACTCTCGCTCCCACTCCCGCACCCGCACCCAGAAGGCGGTTCAGGCAAGAGCGCCCAGGTTCCCATCATTCACAAACCCTGGATTATCTGCGTTCAACCGCGTCAAAAACTACTTGCAAGGTAACTTCTCAAAAAAGGGGGGCACGCGCCCCCCTTTTTTGAGAAGTTACGGCGAAAGCAGGTTTCGTCGATTGTCAGTCAACAATTAAGAGCGTCCCCACTTCGGAGTTTTCCTGGGAAGGCCGAAGGATAGGAGAGATTCATTTCTAGGAGGCAACTGTCTTGGAGGGACCCACCTACTGCTATCGGGCCTTTCCCAGCCGCCAAACGAAGCGCTTTCTGTTGCCCGCTCTGATCCTTCTCAGCCTCGCCACCAGTTGCGTAAACGAGGGAAACCTTCGCTTCAATCCGGTTCGCCCAGGCGAAAACTACAACCTCTCGGGGACAATCGATCTATCCGAGCTCACCGAATCCGATCTGCTGACTTCATTTCGGATCCCGAACATGGAGATCGGCCAGATAACCGATTTCACAAAATTCACGGTTAAAGCGGGCGACCGAAGCGTTTCCGCCGACAAAGCCGGGAAATTCAGCTTGATTGATGTTCCATTCGCATCAGATCTGATCCTGTCCGCAACCGCCGGAAAGGTCGTTCTGTTGCTGCGTTTGTATCCAAACGATCTTCGTCTGACTGATGTATCCAAGCTGAAAATTTCACTAGACTCAACCGCCCGCGCACTGATCTGGAAGAACGCCCAAAAGCGGGAAACCGAGCTCACCGCTTGGGATATCGCCGCCAGGGAGTATGAGCCTTTGATTGGATCGCTCACATTCATTTTGAAACTGGCATTGCAGACCCCCAAAAAGGATGTCCCCATTACGATTCTCGAACTTGCTTCGGTCGATCAGGCAGCCAAGACAGCAGCCGATGCAATCATTCCAAGAGAAGCCGATCTTCGAGAGGCATATTCGGTAATCCAGAATGCGCTCTTGAAATCCGATCTCAAAATACTGAAGTATTACATTTCACCGGAGTTTTCCAACGATTGGGACTCGACCTCATCCTGGAACGATTTCAATGCCGCGATGGAGGAATATTTCAAAAAATATCGTCTCAACAACGCCTCCTATACGATTTCCGACATGGAATTCCTCCCCGGAAATGAAGCCAGGGTCAGGACCGCCGGAAAGATTGAATTTACCAATACCCATTCAGGGCTTGATGGAGAAACCGCCCTTTACCAGTCCGACATTTTCTGGCGAAGGGAAGGAAGCTTTTGGAAAATCACGCGGAACCTCCCATACCGCGAGGGACACCCGACTCAACTTATGGCCGGCAGCCGCTGGGGAGAAATCGCGAGAGCCCACGCTCAGCTTCAGGGCGCGATTTTCAAAGAGGATATTCCCGTCTTGGAGAAAATCATCTCGCCGAACTTCGGAAATGATTGGGACGTCCACAGCACCCACTCCGATTTATTGAATTCAGCGCAAAGCCGCTTCAACGCGTGTGACGTCAAGGTCGCGACCTATTCCATCCGGTTCATTGATTTCATCGATGACAGCCATGCCAGGGTTCATTGCACCGCGCAGGTAGCGGTTTTCCGCTTGCTCCCCGGGGTCGATTCCACAACCGGGGTGGTCAACGCGGTCGTCGACTGGCATCTGGAGAGCGGGGTCTGGAAGCTTTTTCGCAATCTTCCCTACAAGTTTTCCCACCCACTAAATATCCGCTGAACCCTTGCCGCGCCAATCAACCCGTTTCCGCTTGACACCGGAATGCTTCAGGATTAATAAGTGGAGGCCGACCGAAAGGTTGGAACATGTCCTCATGGAGGTTTTCTCATGCCTACCCCCCGCCAGATTGAGCGGCGTCAACGGGTTCTGAGGGTAAGCCGGGAGTTTTTCGCCCAGCAGGGTTTCCAAGAAACAGCTCTCGATCAGGTAGCCCAGAAGGCACATATCGGCAAAGGAATCATCTATCGCTATTTCGGGAACAAGGAAGACCTTCTCGTCGCGGATTTCGCGGACACATTCGAGGCAATCCAGGCTGCGGCGCCGGCTCTTCCGCCGAGCTTTCCCGGCACACTCGAAAAGCGGGTGCGTTCGATAATCCGAAACTACCTGCGCCAGATCGAAAGCCAGAAGGAGACGTTGGCCTTTTTCGGGAAGACCCTTGCAGACCTTCCTTGCACTCCGTGGGGGCAAACCATTCGCCAAGGATTCATCGTGACTTCTCAAAAAAGGGGGCACGCGCCCCCCTTCGCCTCACGAAGTGAATTCGCGAGGCTCAACCCCCGCGGTCGGGCGCTTTGCGCCCTCCGGTCTGCCTTCACTCTTCCCCCGACTTATTGAGATGATACGATTCATCGACCGATATCTTGAGATAGTCCCGAGACGTGTTCCGGCAATCGTCGAGCACATGAAAAACGGCTCCATTGCCACCATGGACCCCGAAAAAATGTTGTTTTTGATAATCGGCGCGGTTCACGGTGCGATCCTCTGGTGGATCCGAAAGGGCTGCTCGACCACTCTGACCGACGAGGCCGATATCATTTCTTCCTTTGTCCTCAACGGAGTCATTCCGGCCAAAACCGTGGAAGGAACCGCCCTGCCGGGTTCAACGAGCGGCGGAGCAATCAGTTGACCGAAGCCAACTTCGAGTTCAAGCAGACAAAGAAAGGCCCGGTTCTTGTTATCGAACTTTTGGGCTACCTCGGTAAAGAGGGCGGGATTGCTTTTGCGGCGATTATCGAGAAATCCCTTGCAGGTGGAAACCGGAAATTCGGGCTTGATTTTCGCCGTGTTGACGTTATAAACAGCCAGGGTATTTCCGTGCTCCTGGAGGTCGGTTCAAGGATCTGCGAAGACTTCGGGGGCGCCCTGGCCGTATTTGGGTTAAGCCCACATCTAAAACTGATTCTCGAAATCTCCTGTTTTTTCAGTTTCGCCACCACAGCTCAGGGCGAAGCGGAAGCCCTCAAAGCGCTGGAGTAATCTTTTAAAAGGGCATCTGAAGCCATTTCCACGGCTGATTTTATTTTGTTTCCGGGCATCGACATGTGTTTTGGTTTATGTTATCCTGCATCCGTTCCGGAGGGCCCCCGCTATTTTTCATTCCGCCGTACTCGCCGGTGGAGCAGTTGCAGCCTCGCTTGGGCCTTGTCCGGAGAACACGCCAGAAAACCTAAGGAGGCCATGAGTTTGAGTCTAATGAGATTTTTTGCCGGATCCGTGGTGTTCCTGACGCTCGCAGTTGTTGCTTCGGCTGCTCCCCAACCCATGGAACAGATCGCGATGAAGATTCGAGGCAACCAGCCAGTTTCTCCTCTCTACAGCCTTCAAGCCCCTATCCAGATTCTCGCAGAATTCGGAATCGCTTCCTGGTATGACTGCCCGACCAGGCCCGAGCCCATTGTCCATCAGAGGCTTCGTATCAAAGACAAGATATACCATATCGCTCACAAAACTCTTCCCTTCGGGACCCTCGTTAAGGTCATCAATCCCGCGAACGGCCGGAAGATATTTTGCCGGGTCATCGACCGCGGCCCATTCATCTCCGGCCGGATTATCGACCTTGATGCTTTTGGCGCCAAAGCCCTTGGCATCAACGGTATCAGCCGGATCGCCATCAAAATCTTCCGACTTTCCCCCGACCAGTTCGCAATGAAGCGCTGAAGAACGAATTCTACAACGCCCCCCGGCGAAATTGGGGGGCATCCTTTTTTCAGGAGTGTTTCCAATGCAACAAAAAGGTTTGAAGCATTTGTTCCTCGCCGGAATGATCTTGCTCGCCGGCCAACCTCTGTTCGGCCTTTCAGAATACGGGAAGAAGCTTCTGGAAGGATTACGCGAGAAGTGTGAAAAGAGATTGACAACCACTGCGGCGCCCAATGAAGCGCCTGCCGTGGAAAATCCTCCGAGCCAGTCATCCTCTTCACAGGTCGTTCCGCCTCCCTCGGAAGGTTCTTCCGGGGCAACGTCCGGTGAAGGTGTCACAGCCGTTACGCAGGATGGCTCTCGCTCCGCTGACGAAAAAAAGTCGGTAGAAAAGCATAAAGAGCAAAATCTCAAACACGAGCCCAAGCTCAAGCCCGAGCCCAAGCCCAAGCTCAAGCCCGAGCTCAAGCTCAAACACGAGCCAAAGCTCAAGCTCAGGCCCGAACCCGAGCCCAAACTGGAGAAACCAAAAAAAAAGCACAGCAATATCGAGCAAAAGAAGCCGCAATCAGAGTCTTCTTCTTCCCGGGCTTTCATCGCCAGCCCATCTGAATCCATTTCCAGGCAGCCGGAAACACAAAGAATCGGTTCGTCGATTCAATACAGAACATTCGGGGAAGTCTCCGACGAAGAGCTGGTACAATTCGCCAAGGAATATGTCTGGAGACCTGAAAAAGTGCGGGTTCACACCCCCCCGCCGACTTCGACTTATCGACCGGCGAAGAAGAAAAAGGCCGCTGAGGCCAAACCAGCCTCAGGAAAAAAGCCCGTAACCAAGACAGGAACAGCCAAGACAGGGTCAGCCAAGACGGGGTCAGCCAAGACAGGAACACCCAAGGCGGGGTCAGCCAAAACGGGGTCAGCCAAGGCTGTATCAAGCAAAGTCGACTCGGGAAAAGCAGGCACAAAAGCCCCGGGTTCGGCCTCAAAATCAAAAAAGACTTCTGAAAAAAGCAAGTCCTGAGGTAGGAAGGTAGTGTCCTGGTTTAACTGATTTTGAACCACAAAGCACACAAAGGTCACAAAGGGAAAAAATTGAAAATTTCCTTAAAACCCTTTATTCAACGGCCTTTGTGCGCTTCGTGATCTTTGTGATCTTTGTGGTTAATATTCTTCAGTTATTATAGGACACCAGCGCCACGGATGCGCGAATGTGGCCGCCGCGCCACGATGGCGCAGTCCTGGCGGACATCGCCCCGCCGGAGGAGCTGACCCTCACCCTTGCCCCTTCGGGGTCCGCTCACCCTGAGGGTTGAGCGGAACCGGCGGGCTGGGTTCGTGGTATGCGAAGGCTAGTCGGCCTAGCGGAAGATCACAAACGGAAATCATCTCGGAATCGGAGTACAGGTCAAAGTTAGATTGGCTCCCAACCCGGAAACTGCTTTGAGGAAGGGTAATGGAAACTCCAGATTGCATTGATCTTCATAACGCGCCGTAACATGGACGGTAATTTCCATAGACTCGGCACGGCTACTGGTCTTCAATATGCCATCCTGAATTTTTGCAAAGAAACTAAGAGTATCCGAAGACTCAAGAGCCAAGCCCGCAGGGAGGTCTACGACAGCGGAACCAAACTCAATCTTCCTGCCCGAACGCCCTTGACTACCTGGCTCCTGGCAACTGGAAAGTGCTACCTCAAAAACACCATTAACCCTGGACGGAAAGAACTCTTTTCCAGAAAGAACAACCGAAATCTGAAGCTGTTCGTCGGTAATCATTCAACGTAGTCTTCAATCGCGGTCCTTCTTCCGGTATGAATAATCTTTCCACGATCTTTTGGATGGGAAAGAACGATGTTTCCATGGTCGTCTACCAAAATGTCAGGGTTGGACGTCTTTATTATCATCAGTTTGTCCTTAAATTCCTGGATAATTGCCTTCTTGAACTTATGAACCTGATGATTAGTCAACCTCTCAAGCTCAGCATCATCCACCCGTGTTGAACCGCAAACAAGAACGCCCTGAACTTCTCTTTCCTCAAGAACTTCATTGTAAATGGGCGTTGCGACTTCTCGTAGCTTCCTCGCCAATCTAGCGAGTTGTGCCCAATCATCTAGCCCGTAAGCGCATGCCATACGATCGCGCAAGGGCCAAAGAGTCGGGATTGCGCTCATTTCCTGATAAGCAACTTCGAATGACAGTCCAAACGGATCAGTGGAGATTAATCCGGATCGGACGCAAAATCCCAGAAAACGAAGCTCGAAACCCAGTATCATTCCTGGTTCCCGGGGG
>MNYA01000454.1 GCA_001872985.1 bacterium CG2_30_54_10
GGGTTCCATCGACGCAGACGTTCCGCGCGACCCTGTCGCGCGGAATCGCGGTGCTGAATTCGCGAGGCTCATCCCCCGCGGTCGGGCGCTTTGCGCCCTCCGGTCTGCCTTCACTCTTCCCCTGGCTTATTGAGATGATACGTAGCGATGCCCTCTGAGCACGAGATTCCTACATTCGGCCGAAATGACAGCATTTTTGTAACATCTTTCGATCGCCAGTTTTCAAGGCAACATTCAAAGCACTACCTCTTTTTGGGAATGCACCCGAGGGGCACAGAGGCACAGAGATACAGAGATGCAGAGGGTAAGATTTAGCGTTCTTTGGCAATCACGGCAATCGATGAGTTCTATGCCTTCTCGTGTCTTCTTAGTGGTGCTTCCCTATGGCTTCTTCCACCATTTTGCGGTAATTTAGGTTTCTCAAATGAATGAATTAATAGCTGAGATAAAGCGAAATCCGGGAAAAATTCTCCTTCTGTTCATCCCATTTCTACTCCTGGAATTCATCGCCGAAATCTACCTTTTCCGCAGTTCCGAAAGACAGGAATTATACTTCCGACAAAGCGCCGAAGAGTTTCTGGAAAGACTCGCGCTCAGGGGTGATGAAGACATCTACGCCCTGACCTGCCTGCGTTATCTCTTGCATAAAATGCGGGTCTCCAAGGCTTCTTCCAGGCCGGTGCTACTCCATAATTTTATGGCCGGGCCCGGAAATGGGCTCGATCTCGAAATCTACGGATTCGACCGCGAAGGCGCCATCAGACCCGATCTGTGCCATCAACCTTCAAACAGGTGGTTGATTAAAACCCTCTATCACGAACTCAGACCCGGAACCCGAAATGCTTCAGGTGAAGAGTTGAAGCGTTTGGAAAGAGGGCTGGCACAGGTATTCGGGTATGGAAGAACCCTTTCGGCCTTTCGTCGCGACCGCAGCCTCGTCGTAAAAAACCTTCATAGAAGTGTAGGCTCCTGGCTTGCTTGGGACGCTTGGAAGGACGGCGGACTGTTTGTGATCTGCAAAGGGGTTCCGCCTCCGGCAACCCGTCTTGCGAAAGCCCTTTTCCAGGAGGGGGCGACAAAATGGAAAGATCTTGTATGGGGAAGCGGGATTCCGGCGATGCATGATTGGGAGGTAGGCGGCCCCGCAAACCCTGACATGATTGGGAATATCTGGTCGCGTTTCTCTCGAGCCGGCCTGGAAAGCGACTTTGAGCTCGATCGGTTTTTTGTTTTTCGGCAGTCGGGAGGGGGGCGCGTTTTTTTCGCTGGATTCCCATACTCGGCGGGGTCGCAAAAGATCTGGCAATGGGTTGTGAGATTCCTCGCCATGGCTGGGTTTCTAGGCGTTTACTGGTTTCTGATTCTTTCGGGAGATCGCCTTGGCCCGATCCGGCGGGTCAGTATTGCCCTTTTTCTCTACGCAGCGATGGTTCCGGTCGCGGGGATGCTTTTGGGATCCTATCTTCTCCTGGATGGACGAGCGGAAGTCCTTGGCAACCAAGTCCAGCGGTTCCAAATGGAAATGCTCAACGAGATTGACGGCAGGTTTCCCGCTTTTCTGAAAACCTTCGGGGAGCGGGTGACCAGGATTTCCAGCCAAGCCCGCTTCCCTCGCGATTTCCCTTTTGCCGCAAGCGCAGCCTCCAACCTTCTGGGTCCTCAGATCGGCGGGCGCCTCGAATTTCGCGGCTGGTTCGGAGAACCTCTTTGGAACAGCCACTCCCAAGGTGGCGGCATGCAGGCATTGTGGCCAGTTCTTACACGATTGATTCTTTCCAGATGGGCGCCGCGAAAATTTCGCCCAGCCGAGAAGGAAGCAGATCGGCTTGCGGACCAGATGTTTGCCGACCCCGACATGGGCTTGGTTCCGCTGGCAGCCTTTCCTCATACCATGTTGAACATTGAAACGGGTGGAAAACCAACCTTCATTTTCTGGGACGTGTATCCGGAATCGGTCGCAAGCGCAGCGGTGGCGGTTTTCACGTTTTTCCGGGAGAGGCTTGTTACCCGATTCGTTCGCCAACAGATCCAGGAACGATGGGCATTTCAACAAACACAGTTTATCCTTGGCGCGTACGATACGCAGCGCGGCGGATGGCTTTCCCGGCGATTCAGAAATCGCGAGCAACTGGTTCCAGGGGCGCTGCAGGCCGCCCTGCTTCGAAGACCGCGGTCCATGAAGGTTCAACTTGGCGGAGAACGGTTTTTCATGACGATCGTTCCTGCCCGCCAGCTCGCGGGGATCAGCCTTCTTGCATTGTTCCCGGAAAGCGCATTCCAACCGGCGCTCTCCTCTCTCCGATGGAAAATCGGGCTTGGAGGTCTGGTTGCAGTTTTGGTGGCGCTCTTTCTAGGTTTCCTTATCAGCACCAGGCTTCTGACTCCAGTCGCCAACCTCGAGATCGGTGTCGATGCTCTTCGGCAGCGGTCATTCAAGGTTGAGATCCCGGTAGAAGGAAATGACGAGCTTTCAATTCTTGCCAAAGCATTCAATTCCATGGTCAAGGACATGCATGAACTCGACGTTGCCAAAGCCGTCCAGGCCGGTTTGACGCAGCAGACTTTTCCCGTAGTCCCTGGCTACGATTTCTATGGTTTCACTCAATTTGCCGGGAACCTTGGCGGAGACATCCTCGACGTCCGTGTTCTCCCTGATGAACGGGTTTTCATACTTGTAGGGGATGTAAGCGGTCATGGCGTCGGATCGGCCCTCTTGATGGCTTTCAACAAAGCACTGGTGACCTTATGGGCAAGGCTTCCCGACCCCGATCCCTCAATGCTTTTCAGGATATTTGACCGCTCTCTTCGTCAAGGCAAAGGCCGAGGGCGTTTTCTGGCAGCGTTTTGCGGGATCATCGATCCCAGGAAACATCTTCTGAACTACGTTTCAGGAGGTCATCCCTATCCATTTCTCCGCCGCAAGGGAGGAGAAATATGTTGGATCGGTTCCCCGGCCTATCCGCTTGCAAGCCGTCGGGAACCCAGCGGAAACCCGGTCGGAGAGATTTCAATAGCAGCCGGAGACTTCCTGCTTTTTTTCACGGATGGCTTGGTTGAAGGCTTGGACAACGATCGAAGCCAATTCGGCTACGACGCTTTGCAGGAGTGGCTTCAAAGGCCGGGACAGTCAGGGTCAGCAAGAGCCGTGGTCGATGAACTCTGGAAAAAATACAGGCAGGAAAGACCGGTGAATGAAGACGATATCACACTTTTGGGAATGATCCGCCGCGAGGATCCTCTCACTAATTTGGGGGAAGCATGAGAGCATACCGGAGGGCGCAACGCGCCCGACCGCGGTGGATAAGCCTCCCGAATTTACTTCGCCAAGCAAAGGTAGGCGCGTGCCCCCAATTGCTGAGAAGATATCGCCGGGAGCCGGTCGAATGAGAGAAAACCACGGAAGTCACCCCTTCGCGGGGTTGTCCCTAATCATCCAATTCGCGATTTTCGTGGCATTCCCGCTCGGGATCGGTCTTACGATGATGCTTTTCGCCCTGGATCGTTGGGATGAACGCGAAATCGGAGTTTCCGAAGCGGCACGCATGGAGTGTTTGGATCGTGCAGTGGCCTGCCAGGACATCGGATTTCCATTTCCAACGGACCAGTTTTTCAAACTTCAGGATACGAGGTACGGTTACTCTTCTGTAAAAGACTTTGATGGTTGGATGGCCGATTTTTCCGGGAACGAGGCTTCCCGACCGATTTTTCAGATATTCACGCAGAAGAATGAGTATTATTCATCCCCAAATAATTCGCTTCGGGAATTTTTCCGGGACGTTCTCGATGCTGTTTTTCTCAATGGCCCGGAATTCGAAGCCAGAGCTCGCGTTCTTGATCCGACAATCGCCCGAAAACTTGGAGCCGGATGTTCCCTCGCGGTTTTGCAACGCAAAAATGGCGAATATCAACGGGTGGATTTCAACGGGAAACCGGCAATTTTACTTTTGGAGTTCCATCCGAAAGGTCTGGCCATGATCCTTCTGCTTCCTGCTGTCTCGCGAGAGCAGTTGAGGGTTATCTCTGAACGATGGTCCCAAACCTCGCAATGGTCTACGACAATAGGGAAAGCAGTTCCCCAACTTGACATCTGGAATCCCCCTCAAGGATTCGATGCTTCAGAATTCCGGCTGGCCTGGAAGATGTCCGAAAAAACCGGAACCCAACAGATCGAAAAGAATGGTCGGGTCTGGTGCTTTTTCCTCGATCGATGGGGAAAGCTTACGTGCCTCTTGTTCCCAGTTTCCAATAGCGCCGGCGGCTGGGGTCTTCGCGGGTTAGCAATCGGCGCAACTTTTTTGGCGGCCATTTGGGGGTGGCTACTCGTCTCCAAATGGGGGACAGGGACCAAGCAGATGTTCGTTCCAATTTCATTTCAGCTTCGGGTATTTTTCCTCTACGTGACGTTGCTTCCTCTGCTATCTTCGGTATTGCTCGGATGGTTCATCCTTCAGGATCAGGAGGACCGGCTTCAGCAGACCGCCTTCACCAATTGCATCCGCCGTCTGAACGTCCTCGAGGGAAGCTACGCCGGGGAATTTCAGGAATTCCTTGCAAGAGGAAAAAACATCAGGAATTGGGTTGTTTCCCCACCCGAGAAGAATGTCCGAAGCGTTCAAACTTGGTTCAACAAGCTGCACGCGAGACATTTCTTCGAATTCATCCACGTCCTTGACCAGGACGGAAAAGCAATCTTCACAAATTTGGACGAAACCAAAAAATCTTTGATCAGGACTTACCAGATTCTGAACCATGTTGCCATCCGTGAATTTATGCCCAATCGATTGCCTTCCGGGGCGGGTAGCAAAATTTCAGCATTGGATCTACTTGCCGAAGAGTGCATCACCAGCGAGGAGTTCGGCTGGGCAAGGCTCGCTTTGAACCCCGGGTATGCCCATCCCCTGGTAATGGGGCGCTCCCCGGTAGACTTCTATTGGGATGTCTACCCCGAAAGAGCCTCAGGCCCGACAACGATAATGCTTTCTCTCGATCGGCATTGGCTTGTCACAAGATTCCTGGAAAAATCCATGGGATTCGAAAGCGAAAAAATCCGCTTGTACGGGATGAATATGTTTTTAAACGAGTTCCTGCAGCCTCAACCGAAACTGGATGCGCCTCAGTTGCGCGAATTTATTTCGGTTTGCGAGAAAGCCGGGAAAATGCAACAGCGCCGCCTGGAGCTCAAAAGCGGCCCTGCCTGGGCGGTGGCAATGACCGAGTCTTTAAGCGGGCGGTTCGGAATCGTGGCAATCCTTGAAGCCCGGGAAAGCCTGGCGCTCTTGGATGCCTGGCGTTGGGGCCTGGGATTCGCGGTTCTCGGGGCTTTGTTCGTTGCAGCCATTGCGGGCCAACTGCTTGCCGGTCTTTTCCTGATACCGATCCACGATCTTGCCGGGGGAATCGAAGGAGTAGCCCAGCGTCGGCGAGACATCCGGATCCCCGTCAGGCGGCCCGATGAGTTCGGGCGTCTGGCTGAGGCTTTCAACCGGATGATCTCAGGGCTCCACGAATTGGAGTTCGCAAAGATTGTGCAAACCGACCTGCTTCCTGAATCCATGCCCAAAATTTCCGGGTATTCCATCGCTGCCTACACCCAAACCGCGACCAAACTGGGCGGCGATTATTACGACGTAGTTCCGCTTGATGACGAATCCTTTCTTCTGCTGGTGGGAGACGTGACCGGCCATGGAGCGCCCGCTGCCCTTGCGATGGCAATGGCCAAGGCCGGAGTTGCTTTCCAGCTCCAGACTGGAAGAATTTCCACTCAAGATCTGCTCGAGGCATTGAACCACGTTTTCTTCACCGAATTGAAGCCGATGCACCGGTTCATGACGATGCTCGTGGTACTGTTTGAGACTCGCAAGAATTACCTGACTCTTCGAAACGCGGGTCAAAATTTTCCAATAATAATTCCAAAAGGGTCACAAGGAAAGATGCTGGAAATCCCTGGATTCCCACTCGGAATACGGAAAAAGTGCAATTTTGAAGGCACAGCCCTCCCCATGAATCCGGGTGACGTCTTTGTAATGTATACCGACGGACTTCCTGAGGCGCCTATCCAGGGCGACCTTATGGTGGGTCAGGAACGGCTTTCGGAGATTTTCACTCTCTGTTCGAGAAAATCAACCGATGCCGATGAAATTCTGACGGAAATTCTTTCCGCATTTGACCGAATACGGAAGCCTGGCCCCTACCCTGACGATGTTACTTTGATCGTTCTCCGAAGAGATTGACGAACGCTCGTTTTTATCTTCTCAATAATTCGGGGTAATGCAATATGAACCATCGTAAAAATGTAACTTCTCAAAAAAGGGGGGCACGCGCCCCCCTTCGCCTCGCGAAGTGAATTCGCGAGGCTCATCCCCCGCGGTCGGGCGCTTTGCGCCCTC
>MNYA01000343.1 GCA_001872985.1 bacterium CG2_30_54_10
AGCCCGGCGATGCCTCGCCGCCACCAGCTAATCTCGACGAATCTGAACAGGTCGAGGTTCTGTCCGGCAGCCACAAATTCACCCCGGGTAATGAAAGTAAGGATCCGTTCAAGCCCCTCGTGGTGAA
Organism: bacterium CG2_30_54_10; assembly: GCA_001872985.1. GTDB lineage: Bacteria > Muiribacteriota > Ozemobacteria > Ozemobacterales > Ozemobacteraceae > CG2-30-54-10. Next base: position 128 of record MNYA01000343.1, read on the forward strand.
GAAAGTCATTCTTCCTCCCGCCCCTACTCCGATTTCCAAACCATCCGGCCGGTCTGGCCCGCCTCTCCCCCCTCCCCCAAAACCCATTCAATTGTTTGTTTCAGGGGTGTGTGGAAATGAAAATGAACGCCTCGCCATGATCATGTTTGAGAATAAACCCTACGTCGTGTCCAAAGACATGGTAGTTGACGGGAAGTTCAAAATAGTCGACATTCTTCCTGACCGCTTGGTCATATACTCCAACAAGGAGCAGATGCGCCGCACCTTTCCGATTGGTGGTGGCAAACAGTAATGCCGCCAAGGTTGAATGAAAAGGGGGTTCCCATGAACCGAGCTTTTCCGCCCGGCCAGCCGCGCTTTCGCCTGTTGCCCTGCATTGTTCTCGCCGTTTCCGTTTCGATTCCAGCCCTCACCCAGGAGACTGCCGCGCCTGCGCCCGCATCTGCGCCATCTGCGGCTGAATCCAAAGCTGAGTCCGTGGCTGGATCCACTTCTGAAACCGATTTCACCTTGGGAACCCCGATTGGGGCGATTTCAGAAGAAGACGAATCTTCCAATGCCCAGGTGCTTTCCGAAACAAACAAATTCTCCGCCGGAAATGAGGGCAAAGATCCGTTCAAGCCTCTTATTGTTAATGAACCCATTCAACTCATCCAAAAAGAAGAGAAGAAAAGAGAGGATCAGGAGCCCCCTAAAAAGCAGACGGAGCCAATCCCTCCACTGGTCGTGAATGTTTCCGGAATTTGTGGAAACGAGGGAGAACGATTGGCAATGATCTTCTTCGAAAACAAGCCTTTTGTCGTTCATAAAGAAATGAACGTGGACGGAAAGTTCAAAGTTGTCGATGTATTAGATGACCGGCTTGTCGTTTTTTCCTTCAAAGAACAAATTCGCCGGACATTCCCTATCGGAGGTGGAAAAGAATGAGTTCCACGGGAGATCAGAAAAGAGCCCTGTTCCTGCTTCTGTTGGCCGCCTGGCTGCTGCTGCTACCGACCTCGGCGTTTGCCGAGGACAACATCTCCCTGGATTTCCGTGATACGGACATCAGAGAGATCATCAAGATCATCGCCCAGAAATCCGGCACCAACATCATTGCCGAGAAGAGCGTCCGCGGCAACGTAACGGTTCGCCTCACCGATGTCTATTATGAAGAGGCAATGAACCTTATTGCGAAAACAAACGGGTTCGCGGTGCGTAAAATCGGCAACACCTGGATTCTAGCCGATGAGAAGAAGCTTATCGAGGCTTTCGAAAAAGGTCTTACCATCACCAAACGGCTACAATACGCCAAAGCCGCTGATGTAAGCAAGATCATCGGCCAGACGATCAAGAAGGATGTCAAGGTCGCGACCGATGAACGCATCAACGCGGTCATCGTGTCCGGCGGCAAGGACATCTTGGACGAGGTGAAGAAGCTTATCGAAACGATCGATACCCCCGTTCACCAAGTCATGATCGAATCGAAGATCGTCGAGGTGACGACCAAGGCTTCCAAGCAACTTGGGTTCAAGTGGCAAGCCGGTCTGCAGGACGCCCCCGCGGATCTCAGCGCAGCTCCGATCTTTGCCACGAAGGAGTACTTCGCCAATAACCCCGACAGCGCCCTTTATCAGGAGGGGTTCGGCCATGCCCAGGGAGCGCTTTTCGGCCTCGGCGATTTTTACCGGGACAACCTGATCTTTAAAACCACTCTAGCCATCCTGGAAACCCACAACGAGAGCAAGGTTCTCAGCAACCCCAAAATTTCGGCTGTGAACGGTCAGGAAGCCGACATCGTTGTCGGCACCAAGGTCATTTATCCGGGCGGCGCGGATCAACCCCCTAAAGAAAAAGACACTGGTATCAAACTGAAGATAACTCCCCGCATCAATGACGACGGCTACATCACCATTGATGCCGAACCTGAAGTGTCCTTCGTTGAAAGTTGGTCAGCCAACGGAACGTATCCTGTCATCGGCACACGATCAGCCAAGACCACCATCAGGGTTCGCGATGGGGAAGAGATCCTGATAGGCGGATTGATCAAGGATAACGAAACCAAAGAACGGAATAAGATCCCCTTCCTCGGCAACATCCCGATCATCAAGTCCCTGTTCAACTTCACCGGTAAAACCGGCGAATCCCAGGAACTCATAATCCTGATCACCCCTCACATCATTGCCCAGAGCATCGAATCTGCAGCTCCTACATCGCTCACTCCCAGCGGCGGCGAGCCCGCGGCAACCCAGTCCGCTGCCCAGACTGCCCCACCGGCTGGAACCCCGGGCGATGCGTTCGATAACGCCTTCGACTCCTCGTTCTGACCCTCCGATGATCAAGCCCCGGCCTTGCGGCCGGGGCTTTTTTATTATCCGGAAAGTTGTCTAGGCATGCCTGGCCGTTACCAGCCTCGAAATCCGCGATTTATAGGCATTCAAAGAGTCTCTCAAATCGTCCAAAGTGTCACCGCCGAATTTTTCCATGAAGCAGTCGGCCAGCTCGATCGCGATCGCGGATTGGGCAACGACGGCAAGGGAATCAGGAGCGGCTGTATCCGAGCGATAAAATGCTGGAAGTTCCCTGCGCCCGGTTCGAAGGTCGGCAGATTCGACTCGGCAGGCTCCCGGAGGCGGTTTCATGAAGCATCTGACGATCAACTGTTCCCCGTTAGTAATGCCACCCTCGATTCCACCGGAGAGATTGGATTCTCTTCCCCAACCCGTTTTCGGAGAAAATTTAATTGGGTCCTGGGCGGATTTTCCATTGATAGCGCTTTGTCTGATGCCTTGCCCGAGTTCGACCGCATGAACTGCCGGAAAGCCCATCAGAACCCCGGCCAGCCTTGAATCGAGGCGGCGCGAGGCATCGACATGGCTACCGAGGCCGGCTGGGAGACCGTCAAACCTGATCTCCGCGATTCCGCCAAGAGAGTCGACGCTTTCGCGAGCTGAGTCTATCAGGCGCTTCCAACGATCGACGATCTTTCTGTCGGGAGTCAAAAACCATCTTTCGTTCGCCCGAACTGCTTTCCGTAGTCCCGAAACTGTGGCAAATTCCGGAATTTTAGCCGGCACATTTCCAATCGCCGAAACAAATCCTACAGAGGAAACCCCCAACTCCTCCAAAAGCCTCAAAGCTGGAACGGAGATCGCCGTTCGGACAGCCGTTTCCCTGGCTGAGGCACGCTCGCGTACCGGACGGACATCGTCGAAACCGTATTTCAAAGCCCCCGCAAGGTCGGCATGCCCGGGAATCGGCACCGTCAGCGGAGCTTCGGCAATTTCAGTCTCACCGACTCCGCTGGATTCCTGGGCGAAAAATCGCTGATCGGAATTCCAGATCAGCAGGGAAATAGGGCTTCCAATGGTCAAGCCCTTCCAGATACCTGAAAGCACCTCGACATTCTCACATTCAAGATTCCTTCTGGGACCACGGCCATATCCTACCTGCCTCAAGGCCATCGGGCCGACGAAATCTTCAGAGGAAACCGGAACCCCCGCTGGAATTCCCTCGAGTATCGCAACCAACGCCCGCCCATGCGATTCACCGGCGGTCAGATAACGCAGCATCCAAGCCTCCTGTTCGTAGCTTTCCGGAAATATTTCTTATCGCTCATGTTCGGAAAGCGCAGCACCGATGATAAGGATAAGGAATCTTCCCGATTTGGGCAAATTGATTATCAACTGACTATCAATCGCCCCTTCGGTTCGTCCGCCGCTTTGCCGATGTACTGACTAGCGAAGGAGGAAAATTGTCAAATTCGACGTCCGCCGGAATGATGCCTGAGGAGTCTCTTGTGCGGCAGTTGTTGGGCCGACAACCCCGACTGCCTTATGTGGTGGCCTCGCGATGCCCAAAGGGAACTCCGCAAGTGTTGCTTGCAGATCCGGTCTTCTTTGAAGAAGGACGTTGGAAACCTTTTCCCTCATTTCTCTGGTTGGTTTGTCCCAGGTTAAAGAACGCTGTGGCAAAGCTTGAACAGGAGGGCTTCATCCAGATGTTCGCCCATCGTCTTCGTGAGGATCGTGGTTTCCGCGAGGAATTCCTCGACGGGCACCAAAAAATGGTCGCACAGCGCTTGGAGCTGGCGGCAAAAGTCTGCGCATCCGATTTGTCCGCCGACGTCAAAAAGATCCTGGAAACCGCCACGATCGCCGGATCCCGAAGTATTTTCGGAGTCAAGTGCCTCCACGCTCATCTTGCACAGACCATGGTAGGTGGAAAAAATCCCATCGGGAAAACAATCGCCGAGAAGATCGGACCCTGCACCGCTGACGTTCCCTGTGTGAAAAAGACGGAAGGCGGCTTTGGAAAATGATTCGCGGATTATACACGGCCTCCTCATCAATGCTATGCGAGATCATTCGCCAGGACATGGTTGCCAACAACCTCGCCAATGTTGACACTCCCGGATTTAAGCGCGATTCCGGAATCTTCAAGGAACTCCCAACCATGGTTTTGCGCAAGGTCAACGATGGGCAGCTTTATCCCCCAAGGCCGCTGGTGAAATACCCGAAAATCGGAAAACTCGGGACTGGAGTCATTCTCGATGAATCCTACACCGATTTTGCAGTCGGAAAGTTCGAGTATACCGACAATCCGCTCGATTGCGCTCTCGAAAACAACAAAGCTTTTTTCCTTATCGAAACCCCTCAAGGAACACGCTTTACACGTGACGGCGTGTTCAACATCAATCAGGATGGCTTCCTGACCAACATGAACGGCGACTATGTCCTGGCCGAGCCCGAGCCCCCTACCCAGTCGGCAGAAAAGGTGCTTCTGGATGCCGATGGAAAACCTAAAGTTGATTTCGGGAGAATCAAGATCAATCCTTCTGACAGGGTGACAATCGACACGGAAGGCCGCGTGATCGTCAACGATGTCCCGCAATTCCGCATGGTCCGAGGTCAGGCGTCAGATCGAAAAGCATTCAGGAAGGACCATTCCAACCATTACATCCGAGCCTATGGCGAGGTTCAACGCGCCGAAGGCAAAGTGAAACAAGGTTACGTCGAAAAGCCGAATTTCAGCCTCGTCGAGGAAATGGTCAAAATGATCGAAGTCTCGCGAGCCTATGAAGCTAATTCAAAAGTGATCCAGGCACATGACTCCCTGCTCGACCGTGCGATTAACTCGGTCGGCCAGATACGCCGTTAATTACTGATAGGGGAGGAATAAGCTTATGATGCGATCTCTCTACTCGGCCTCCACCGGGATGAAAGGCCAGGAGACGAACATTGATGTCATCTCCAACAACCTTTCAAACGTGACTTCGACGGGTTTCAAAAAAAGCCGCGTCGACTTCCAAGATCTTATGTATCAGACGTTGAAGGAGTCGGGAAGCCCCATTTCTTCCGGAAACACATACCCGGTCGGAATCCAACTTGGTCATGGCGTTCGCCCCGTTGCGGTGCAAAAGATTTTCACCCAGGGCGAGTTTCAGCAGACTGACAACCCGCTCGATGTGGTCATCGAGGGGAAAGGATTCTTCCAGGTACAGCTTCCGAACGGTGATGTCGCCTACTCACGAGATGGCGCCTGGAAGATTAGCAGCACAGGCCAAGTGGTCACTTCCGACGGTTATCTCGTCATACCCAACATCACCATTCCGCAAAACGCGATCGGCATCAATATCACCTCTTCGGGAATCTTCGCGGTGAAAATGCCCAATCAGGTCGACCTCGAAGTCCTGGGGCAGATCGAAACTTCTGACTTCATCAACCCGGCAGGTCTAAAAGCAATCGGACGAAATCTTTTCATTCCCACCGGAAGTTCCGGCGATCCGGTCGTCGGAATCCCTGGAACCCAGGAACTGGGCGAGATCGCCCAGGGGTTCATCGAAATGTCCAACGTGAAAGTAGTCGAGGAAATGGTCAACATGATCGTCGCCCAGCGTGCCTACGAAGCGAACTCCAAGACGATCCAGACCTCCGATACCATGCTTCAGATCGCCAATAACCTGAGGAGATGATCGTGATCAGCCAGAAACCATCGGGTCGCCCCGGATTATCAAATAAAGCTCGCAAAGCAACTTCTCAAAAAGAGGGGGCACGCGAAGTGAATTCGCGTGCCTCACTCCCCGCGGTCGGGCGCTTTGCGCCCTCCGGCCTTCTCTCATACTTCTTCCGAATTATTGAGATGATACCAGCGCCA
>MNYA01000417.1 GCA_001872985.1 bacterium CG2_30_54_10
TGCCCGAAATGTGGCGAAGGCTCTCAAGCCTCCGCAAGCAGCTTCCAGCCGCTGCCATTCAGGGCCGCCACATAATGCGAAGGTCACACCAATTGATTGATGACACGTATCTACTCAATAATTCGGGGAAACTCAATGATTCCTGGCGCAAGAGATTTCTCCCTTCGGTCGAAATGACAGCATCGTTTGTCATTCCGAACGAATGTGAGAAATCTCGCATTATGTTGAGAATCAGCTAATGCCCCCTCTTTTTGAGCAGATACGATGACACTTTAATTTATTAAATCATGCGATCGCTCTTTTTTCCCCGGGCTTTCCTGGTTGTGGCCGTCCTGCTTGCGGTTGCTGTTGCTGTTGTTTGTCAGGCCAGACCACGGGTGAAGGTCGCGACCGAACCAGCCTTCCTCCCCGGCGAGCAGAATGAGATACTGAAAAAAGAGGTGCTGGAGTACGTTCGGGAGAATGCCGCCCGGGAGCCCGGCGAGGGATGGCTTTTCCTTTCGAAGCATTACGATGAACTTGAGAAACCCGAGCAATCACTTGATTTCCTTCAAAGAATCGTCAGAACCGATACCATCGACCCTCGCTTGAAAGGCGAGGCCGAGCTCCTGATGGCCGAGTTCCTCACCAAACAAAAAAATGAGGAGCAGGCGTTGAAAGAGGTCGACCGGCTCATTTCCTGGAATCCCGATCGCGACCTGTTGGTTCGCGCCAAAATTGAGCGTGCGAAGCTGCTTGGGCGTGGCCTGACCCGGATGGATGACCTGTTTAAGGCGTTCAAACGATATTACCAGTCCTTCCCGGAGTTGAGCGAGATCGAGGAAATTCCCTACCTGATGGGCTTCGAACGTGGATACGATCTCGAGATCGGCATGAAAGCCCTCGAAGCCTGGGAAGAGGTCGCCAGTTTCCCTGAGCGTGAAGCATCCCAGGTGGGGAATCTGCATATCGGGCTGATGTATGCATACGATCTTTCAAGCCCGGACAAAGCTCCCCGGTATCTTTCCAGAATTCCCCGAACGGCGACCTCAACTCCGGCGATCGATGCCCTATTCGTTCGCGCTACCCTACTCCATTTCTCCAATCCCCCCAGGGACGCCCGCGAAGCGCTTTCCGGCTATCGCGATTTCCTTTCGAAAACCAAAGACCTGCCCGGTTACCGTATCGGAACGATCCTGACCGCCGATCTTCTATCAACGCGCCTCCAAGACACCCAGGCGGCAATCGAACTTCTTTCGACCCTGGCAAGCGCTCCGCCACACCTTGTGGGCACCCAGTCAATTTCCCTTGAAAAAAGATCCGAAGAAGATGAAGAAACCAAGTCATGGGCGACACTCGCCTGGAAAATTGCCGGATATTACGCCGAGTTCAGGCTGCACGATCCCGATCGGGCCTGCGCCGCCTACCAGAAAGCAATCGATTCCAACAAATCCCGGCGAGCCGTTGAGCCCGATCCCTGGCTTGCCCAGGCGCTTGCCCGCTGCGAACCGAAGGTTTCCCCCCCGCAGATGATGTTCGACATGGCCTACGAAAAATACCGCGGGCGCGATATCGAAACCGCCCTGCGATTATACGAAAACTTCATCGCGAGCTATCCGGACCACCAACTTACCAGGGAAGCCATGTTTCGGGCCGCCCAGATCACCGACGACGACCTGAAAGACTTCGACGAGGCGCTCAGCCGCTATCAGCGCTACCTCATCCAGGTCGTACCGAAAAAATCAACCTGGAAGCTGGATACGCTCTACGATTGGGGCCGAATCGACGAGGTCCGCTATCGTATCGGAAACCTGCTTAGCCTTCACAAAAAAGATCCGATGGGCGCCCTGAAGATCTTCGATGATCTCTCAACCGCCTACCCGGACAGTTTCTGGGCGATGCAAGGAATGAAGGACAGCATTCGTATCTACAAAGAAGATCTTGGTGATGAAAACACCGCCCTCGAAAAAATGGTTTCATTCATCGAGAAGTATCCGGAGAGCAAAGATGCCCAGACATTTCGAAAAAAGCTTTTCGAACAGCACCTTTCCCTGGGCCAGTCAACGAAGGCTCTCGCCCTCCTGAAAGATTTCCTCGACCACAGCCTGCCCTCCGATGCGGGGTATCTCGAAATGAAGCGGACTTGGAGAGACCTCGCTTTTCGCCTTCGTGAGGAAGAGATCCGCAAACGCCTTCCGACCGCCGGCCCCCGGGATCGCATCGACCTGTTCATGAATCTCGCGAATGTCTTGTCCCTGGCCAGCACACCTGCACCACTCGAAGCCCTCGCCAAGGAGATCGAAACCGAGGATCTTCCGGATGAAGTGAGATGGGGGCTGACCTACCACCTTGGCCGGACGCTGTACCGCGATTTCCCGGGACCGGGAAAAGCTGTTTTTCAGAAACTGGCAGATTCCGCATCAGGCCCGGCACGACTGGCGTGCCTGCTGACCCTCGGCAATATCGAATTCCGTGTCGAAAAATCGGTACAAAAGTCGATCGGGTATTACGAGGCAGCCGCCTCGCTTTCCACGCCTGTCGATCCTCTCTTTGAAACCCCGCTCTACAGGCTGGGCCGGCTCTATCTGGTAACCGGAGATGGTTCGCTTGGGATCGAGACATTGAACGCATTTCTTAGGCGGTATCCACGGAGTCGCCATTACGCGAAGGCATGTTTGGCCCTGGGAGAAGTCTACGCCTTCCTCCATCATCCGGTGCAGGCGGCACGCTTTCTACGTCAGGTGGTGCGCTTGTCTCCCGCGTTAGCTGAGAAAGCCCGGCTGTTGCTCGATACCGTGGAGAAGGCGATGCTTCCCGATGAATGGCTTGCCCTCCAGGCTAAAGATCGGAAGCAACAGAAAGACAAAGCCATTGTGCTTTCCGCCGCCTCCGGAACCCCTGATGCGGGCGCCCTTCGGGGTACCCCGCCCTCCATCTCTCCTTCCCCCACGGCCCTGCCCCCGCCCTCGCCTGGCGACTCGCTTACTGACGAAGAGATGGCGAACCTCGAACCGGAAGACCTCTACGAACGTTACGCCATCGAGAATGCGAAGGGGAAACCCGACCCGGTTTTGGCCGTCAGGATGCTCCTTCAGATACTCAAGAAAAGAGGCCCGGCCGAAGTTACGGGGAAAGCGGTTCGACACTATATCTCATGGCGGTTTTTCCGAAAACGCGACGGGAAGGCCTTTGTCGCTGAGATTCAGCCTCTGCTGACCGAGCGGAACTACCCCACGGAGTTTGCCGAACTTCTGTTCAGACTGGCTCAGGCAGAAGATTATTCCCTCAGAGACTATGAAGCGGCGAACAAGTCCTATTTTGAGTATCTTTCCTTTTTCACGGATGGCAAGCGGGCGTTGGCCTCCCGGGAAAGGATTCCACAGGTTTTCGAGGCCGCCAAGGACACGAAAAACGCGCTTCGTTTCTATGTGAAGCTGATCGATGATTCCACCCTCCCAGGAGCTTCCCGAGTTGACGCTTCGATCAGGAAAGCCCGAATCGAGGAACTCGATCAGCGCAAGGAAGAAGCTATCAGAACCCTTGAGGCGTCTCTGGCCTTCGATTCACCACGCAAGGGTGAGATCTATCTTCGGCTCGAAAAGTTGACGGATAACTTCGAATACGTTCGGAAGGCGCTCGAAACCCCGGGCGATGAGAAATTCAGGTTCGAGGCTATGCAGCGCCTGATAAAAAAGGCCGAGAAATCCCGAAAATACGATGAAGCCTCCGCGCTTCTGGAAGCCAATGCGGGGGCCTTCAACGAGCCAAAGGCCGCCTTATGGATCGAAAAGAAACGAGCCGATCTCGGAAAACGCGACGAAATTGCCGCCATTGAAAAACAAATCGAAACTTTCCCCGAGGATCCAAACACCCCCGCCCGCCTTTTCAAGCTGGCAACGATGGTTGAAGGGGCGGAAAACACCAAATACCGCTCTCAAGACCTTTTCTACGAGATCACCCTCGTTTACCCCCATTCTGAGTTCTTCCGCGAAAGCAAGATCAGGGCGGAAAACACAAGGGCGATCCGTTCTCTCGAAGAACTGGATGACATGTTGAAATCGGGCGTTAAACCTGATGAGGGCGAAGAGATACTTCTCGAACGAAGCCGCCTTTACAAAGATTCCCTCCAAGACTCCGCCAAGGCCGGAGAAAACCTCGAGGCGCTGTTCAAGCTCTATCCCGCGGGCACGCACCGCGATGAAGCCTATCTGAAAATGGGCGACCTGGCCCTGTCTTCCGAAAAATCCGCCGAAAAAGCGCTTGCCTATTGGGAAGCCGGCCTTTCCGCAAGTCGCGATTCTCAGACTCGGGAACAGCTCACCCGAAGGATCAACGATCTTCGCAAGTTTCGAGAACGGATTCTCTATTCAGAAAGCCGTTCCGATCATGACGAGGGAGTACAAACCCTTTTTCGGGTCTGGCGTCTGGAAGGCGACGTCGTCTTCGCTCTTTCTCTTGTCACGGAAGCTCTCGCCAAACTCGAAAACCGCCCGCAGACCGCGCGACTTACCTACCTGCAGGGACGCCTGCTCGAAGAAGATGGAAGGCCGACCGAGGCGCTCGCGGCCTACGAGAAAGCGCTTAGATGCCTTTATCACCCCGGCTGTCGAAAGGATATGCTGCTCTATCGGATGGCACGGATCCAAATCAAGGCGACAAGGGCCGAAGAGGCCTATAAGTTGTTTTCCGCGTTGGCAAATCGTTACCCCAGAAGCCTGCTTTCCCGATCGGCTTTGTACAATCTGTATAAAACTGATATGGCGGCAAAGCGCTTTACCCAGGCTCATCTTCGGTTGAACCAACTCCTGGTCTTCAATGCATTGGTTCCGGTTCAGAGAGCGAAACTCATCGAGCTTGAGAGGTCGCTGACCGCGATGATGAACATCAGCGAGATGAATCGGCTCCGGAAGTTTTCCAAAACAGGAGCATCCGAATTCCCCTACTACATCGGGAAGGTTCTCGAAAACGATCTGCATGACAGCGACCAGGCCATCGCTCAGTATGAAGATTATCTCAAGACCAATCCGCCCCAATCACGGGCTCGCGATCTGATGCTGAAAATCGCCGACCTCTACGAACAGAAACGTGATTTCGTGAAGGCCGTCGGAACTCTTGACGCGCTTCTTGGAACGCTTCCGGCGGCTCCCCAGAATATCGAGTTGATCGTTCGGATCGGAAATCTTGTCGAGGATAAACTTGGAAACCCTGAATTGGCGGATCTTTTCTACCGCTCGATCCTCGATGACTACGCAAAAGTGCCTCAAATCCGAAATTTTGCCCGTGCGAAGATCCGCGTCGTGGCCGAAAAACGGCTTGCCAAGGCCGTGAAACCCAAAGGAGCACGCAAGGTTAAGCGTGAATACAGCGAGGAAGACCAGGACATTCTTTCCAGTCTCGATGAAATCAAGCAGACGCAGATCGACGAGCTCCAGGATTACCTGCGTGCAGAACGTGAGATGGTTCAGCTCTGGGACGACAACGTAGGTTCTCCGGCCACCCTGGACATCATGAAGGAGCTCGATACTCTCGGTCAGGAGCTTCTGCTCGATCCACAGAAATCCGCCGAGTACATGCAGCGCTGGCTTGACGAGAACCCTGACGACCCGGAACTCGCCAATGTCACCCTCAAACTCTACGAAATGTATATGACCCGCCTTCGTGATGGGCAGAAAGCTCTTCTGCTCCTCGAAAGCTTCGTCCGTGCGAACCCGACATCTCCGTTTGTCGATGAGATCCAATTGAAAATCGGCAAGGCGAACGAACAGCTCATACTCAACTTTGAAGAAGCTCGCCGTGTATACCAGCGGATCATCGACACCAGGCGGAATGACCCCTACGTCCAGGAAGCCTTTTTCCGGATGGGTTTCCTGCTTCGCGAGGGATTCGCGGATTATTCAGGTGCGGTTAAGATCTGGGAGGAGATGAATAACCTTTTCTATCAGAACCCCTTCGCCGCCGATGCGCAATATGCCATCGCCTATACATACGAAGTTTACTTGAGGGATTACACGAAAGCCCGGGCAAACTACGAGAAGCTCCTGAACCAATATCCCAATTCCCCGTTGCAGAACCAGGTTAGGGAGGCCTTAATCCGGATCGGCGGGAAATGATGTATCGTGGATCAGCATCTGATCGAGGTGTAATGAAATGTTGAATATGAATGAGTTGGTCGACCTTTTGGAAAGATACGAACGCTTTCTGATCTATTATGCCGTAGCGGTTTTTAGACTTTTGGGTGATGTCCATCCTTCTGTTGAGATGAAACTGCTTGGAATCATCAAAGGAAATGTTTTTCCCGTTCCGATGGAAGCCTTTTCGAAGCATCTGGAGCGGCTTTCCGACCCCGCTCTCCGCCGCCGAAA
>MNYA01000379.1 GCA_001872985.1 bacterium CG2_30_54_10
TTTACATGCCAATTATCGAGAAGTGGGCGTAACGTTGATCCGATCTGCGTTTGAGGCTTTTTGACTTCAGGCCGCTAAACTCATACCCCTTTTGCAAATTGTGCAAGAGCTTAGCAGTTTGAAGTAAAAATGCAAGGAAGGCAGATCTCAGGGAAAATGCATTAAAACGAGGGATTTGCAAAATCTAACATTATTAGCTTTTGTACAAGAACGGGAAAAAATCGGTTGTGATCTGGCGAGGGTTTGCGGAAAATCGGTACACGAATACTGCAAGTTTCTCAAACCTGAAACGCTAATGTTGGGAGTGACATTACTGCACCCGATCGGTTTTGTTCGCGGCAGCCAAATTGGATCTTTGGGGAACCAACTCAGCAAATGAAAGCGTTGATGGTTTGAGCGACGTGCTCAAGTGCCCCAGCGGGAAGCTCTGCATAGATTGGAATCGCAAGCGTCCGTTTCGCGGCAGCTTCGGAGGCCGGGAAATCGCCCTCCCTGTGTCCAAGATAGGAGAAGCATTCCTGGAGGTGAAGCGGAAGAGGATAATAAATCGCACAGCCAATGTGTTTTTCGGTCAGATGTTCCTTCAATTCATCGCGACGGTCGAGAGAAATCACATACTGATTGAAAATGTGGCGGCAATTTCCGCTTCTGACCGGGGTCTTGACCTTCGAGTTTCCCTGGAAAAAATGGTCGTAGCGGTCGGCATTGCGGCGCCGGCCTTCGGTCCAACCCTTAAGGAAAGGCAGTTTGACCGATACAACGGCGGCCTGCAAGGCATCGAGACGACCGTTCAACCCGACCTCGATATGGTGATACTGTCTTTCGGCCCCGTGGACACGCAAAGCCTTCATGCGCTTATAGAGCGTTTGGTCGTTGGTGGTCAGGAGGCCGCCATCCCCAAAGCACCCGAGGTTCTTACTGGGGAAAAAGCTGAATCCACCGATGTCTCCAAACGTACCGGCCTGCCTGTCCCCGTACTTCGCTCCGATGGACTGGCAGGCATCCTCAATGACTTTCAGGTCGTGCTTCTTCGCAATCGACATTATCGCGTCGAGGTCGCAGCATTGGCCGTAGAGATGGACGGGCATGATTGCCTTGGTCCGCTTGGAAATGGCCTTTTCGATCTTGGACGGATCAATGTTGTATGTGTCAGGGTCGATGTCCACGAAGACCGGCCTTGCGCCAACGCGGTGGATGGACCCGGCCGTGGCGAAGAAAGTGTAAGGGGTGGTTATAACTTCATCGCCATGGCCGATTCCGAGGCTCATCAGCGCAATAAGAAGGGCATCAGTTCCAGAGCTGACGCCGAGCGCATATTTTGCGCCAGTATACTCGGCCAGCTCTTTTTCCATCTTCTCGACTTTGAAGCCGAGAATAAATGCCTGGTTTTCGATAACCTCCATGATCTCGGGAATAACCTTATCCTTGTATTGGGCATACTGGGGTTTCAGATCGAGCAAAGAAACGTTCATAGCTCTCCTTTATGAGAAGAAATTCACAACCAGAGGAGAAAGTATCATACTTCGTAAATGGAGGTCAATAGTAGCCAGGAGACAGAAGATTGAGGCCCGAAGTCAGAAGTCAGGAATCAGAAGTCAGGAATCAGAAGTCAGAAGTCAGAAGTCAGGAATCAGAAATCAGAAGCTGTAAGCCAGGAGCAAGCGGCCAGAGACAAAGCGGAACAGGTGTGACCTTCGCGCAATGTGGCGGCCCAATGCTGCCGCGGCCTTCAGCCGCTGCTGTGGGCTGGAAGCCTCCGCCCGTGATTACCAAAGAGCACCAAATTTCGGTAGTGTCCCATGCTAACTCATATCTCCGTTAAAACATGATTTGGAAGGCATCCATGGTCATTTTTTACATTCCCCTGCAAACTTCTCTGAAACAGGTTTCCGCCATGTTTCTTGAGTAAGTTCGGGACACTACCCCCTTTATGTAGTGGGTTCTGATAGCTGCGCGGCGATTGGTTGCCTCACGCAAAAGGTTTGCCTATAATGATTCGCTCGAAGTTTCGGTTTGGGAGTCAAGAGTTGGCATTCCAACAAGCGTTGGATTCGAACTTTCGATTGGGAGGCATCCTGGTTGCGGGTATAATCGCCGCCGGGATCCTCGGCCTGCTCGATTTCGTATCTCCGTACACCGAGGATTGGCTGCCAGTCTGGACGGAGCAGGGCAACCTGCTCGTATCCGCGATTGAAAAATACCGAACGACAAAAGGGGTTTATCCGGTCGAGCTTCACCCCGAGATGATTCCAAAGAATATTCCCGGATACCGGACAATCAGGTATTTCACGACCCTCGACAAGAATGGCCATGAATTTTTCAAGATCACGATCCGTATTCACTTTCGGGAAGCGCTTATCTATGATTCCAGACAAGACCCGGCCAAATACGAAAACTGGGGAACCCAAAAGCTTCACGCCGGTTGGGTCTACACGAGAGATTGATCTTCCAACGAAACTTTCAAAATGAGGGGGCGCGTGCGTATCAGCTCAATGATCGGTCTGGGTCGGTCTGCTTTCATGATTCCCCCGGGTATTGAGATGAGACCTCGTCTACTTTGCCGGCGGCGTCCGCAAATCTTTCACGATCGCCTCAAGAGCCTGCTTCACGCGCTCGAATTGTACAAGCGAGTTTTCCGTGTTAATCCCGCCCTTGGCCGGTAGTGGTCGATCGGATGGAAAATCGGTGATGTTGAGCAGGACGTATAACCGCAGACCACGGGTTTGGAGGGCGGCTTCCCTGACGAGGTGCCAGACCTCGCAATCCAGTGACTGAACACCGAATTCGCAGGCTTTTCGAATCCAGGGGACCGTCTCTTGCAGCGGGGTGATAACCGTACCATGAAGCGTGTTCACCACCATCCCAGGAAGCTTCAATCGAGCGGCCAGATTGTCAAATCTTTTCGGCTCCAATTCACCCGCCCAGCCCGGAAGAGCCAAGAAAACCCTATCCGGGACTGACCAGTCGAACCTGGACTTGAAATCGGACAGGCCGCCGCCAGTTCCGACGTAGACGACCGTTTCCAGACCATTTGAGGCGAGGGCTTGCAAAAGCCGTGCGGGGAGCGAGCCGTAGTTTGCGCCGAATGCCGAAAGGCAGATGGCCAACCGACGCGGTATCCCGGGTTGGGAAGGCAGGTATCCCTTCATGAATTGCATTTCCCCGATCCGGAAGAAGGAAAGATCGGTCAGGCACGCCTTCAGTGGATTTGTAAAACCCGCAAAAAAGACCTTAACCGGCTCCCCAAGCGAACCCAGGAAAGCCCTGAATTCTGTTTCATTCGGAATCAGCGCCATCGGCCGCCTGAAGACCAACACCCGATCCGGAGCTCCTTTGGGCAGTTTGCGCCGGAGCAGGTAGATCCGGGCCTGGTGATTTAGCAGTTGTTCCTCAGTCTGAAAATCATACTGAGCCAGAATCGCCCGATCGGTGCGGGGATCGTATCCGATGATCGTGCGAACACGTCTGGAAAAACCAGCGGCATTAACCTGGAAAATTTTTGCATAGCCCAGTTTCCGCAAGAGAGTCACTGTTTCGGAGGCATTGAGCGCGAAGAACCCAGCCGTAGTGCGTGGGTGGAGATAAAGGTCTATCATCTCGGGCCCGGTCTGGATGCCGAGATAGCCATCAAGGTCACCGAAAGCGTGGTGAGCGGCCCGGTCAATCTTTAAGACTTCGTCAGAGTATCGGGCTCGCAAGCAGCCGAGGTCGGGAATCCGGCTTCCGTTTCCCATGCCGACGTCGGCCGACAAAGGAAGAAGCGTGGTCTTTCCTAAAGGGAGATAGGTTTCCATGAACCAGTCGAGGCTTTTCATGACTTTCTCGCGGGGCAAAATTCCGATGTTGAAATCAGCGTCAAGGAAGCCTTCGAACATGTCGCGGAAATCATCTCCGGGATTGAGCATCCGATAGGTCGAGTTTTTCATGAAGTCATCGCGGCGACGGCGAAGGTGCTCCGCCTCTTTCGATCCGGCGGGAAACTCGCTCGCAAGCATGTCGAACAGAACGCGGTAGTTGTATTTGCGCAAGGTCTCCTCCCAGCGCTTTGCCAGGGGAATACGTTCAGGGTCGATAATCGGCTGAAAACCGGGAAACTGGAACCTGGCAAACACCGCTTCCCGGCTGAGGTTTTGGTCGGTCAGGATATCCCCTTCCTCCACCAGGCCGATGTCACGCATGAACTCCCCCACCCCGATGATGTCGAACTCGCGACGCATGGAAACCATGTCGTCAGCCTGGGTGACCGTCCTGAAAAGATCGCCGACGAACATGTCGAGCGGGAAAAACTCGCTCAATCGATCTTTACGGCCGTTATGCAGGAAGCGAAGGTCATTTCTCAACGGCCCAATCAGGCCTGGGAAAAGAAGAAGCCCCCCATCCGACAAACGCTCCTTGCAATGCCGGACGTTTTCGCGCACCTTGGCGCCTTCCGGCGTGGAAGGATCGCGGTAACGCGCCAAGGATGAGCCTAACAGCGCCAAGGTGCCCGGCTCGAGGGTAAACGTATGCAACCGGACCAGGTCGCGAATGTATCGGCCTAGATTCTCGAGCGGGATGAATTCACGGGCGGGCGGGAAATATCGGAACATGTGGGTTCTCAGGTCATTGACTCCAAGGCAAGTCGGGTCCATGATGCGATCGTCGAGAAACACTCCGACCTTGGTTGCGGTTATTCCCTCGCGATGGTAAAGCTGCAGACGTTCGTTCTCAGTTTCCGAGGAGGCCAGATCGAGATGAAAATCCGGAAAAGGCATCCGGCCCTTCTCACGACGGCCGAGTTCGAACAGTTCGTCTCGGCAAGCGGGAAAGCCAGGCTGGGAGCTGTCGTAGATAAGATCGAGATCTGAGATAATGGTGAATTTGTGCTTCAAGTACAAGTCTCTTACCGTTCCACCGTAGATTCCGAGCGTCACTCCATGGCGGCGAGCAATTTCCGCCATCTCGAAAAGCTGCGGAAGACCTTTTGCCAGTTGCGTGAAAGCGAAATCATTGGATTGACCTGTAGTCCTGGCCTCGAGAGGAAGGAGAAAGGATGCGAAAAGCATCGAGATCGTCAAAAAGACCCGAATTCGAGACAATGGTTTGCGGTTCATACATTCACCTCGCAGCGCGTGCATTATACCATGCCGCCAAATGCCTGCGCCACACTACTGCAAGCGGCACAGCAATTCTCGGTGAGTTTTGCAAATCCAGACCTGAAAATGGATTGCATTGATGAGGTACTTGCAAAATTCGTGTACCGAATAAAATTTCATGTACCGATCCTCCGCAAACCCTCATCAAGTCGCAACCGGTTTGTACCGGTTCGCGTACAAATGCTAACAATGTTAGATTTTGCAAGTCCCTCAAGAGACTTAAAATCAGGGAAAAATGAACAAGTTCAATGGGAGGGGGACTCTCTAAAGTTCCTCTCCTGCGAAGGGGTGCCCGCGAAGCGGGTGGGGTGGGTGCCGGTTGGCATGAGCCAATCTCCGCTTGTTCACTGAGGACTTCTCTGAGCTTCATGGCACATTTTGTCAAGGTAACGCGAATGGTGTATGCTTCGCAGCGACTCTTCAATGAAAAGGCGGATGACTTGTGAACAAAGAAATGAAAATAGAAATTATTGAGGGGATTGAGAATATTGTCATGTCCGGCACTTCCCCATTGGGGACGCAACGAAAAATCCAGGAAAAAAATCAAAACAAAATTTGACATCACACTATTTGCGAAGATTTTTTGCGTGGCAGCATCATTTCTCTCTTTTCAGGATCAATCACGAAATAACCATTTCAGGCGGGCATTTTTTCTTCACTGAGGGAATGAGTTTATTCAGATCCGAGGCAATATTCGTCCAGACGGCTTTGCTTCAGAATAAAACGATCATACCACCCTTGGAAACTCAAAAGAGCCCACAAATTTCTTCCGTGGTCGGCAATTCGCTCGCGGTGCTCATGGAGCAAGCGGTCGATTTCCTGCCAGGAAAAGAGGTGTTGCGCTTCGATGCGGTCGCGAGCAAAGACGCGCTTGAACACATCCGCGAAATCGCCGCGGACCCACTGTGACGAAGGCGGACCGAACCCCTTTTTGGGCTTATTCAGGATCGAAACCGGAAGAAACGGTTCCATTGCTTTTCTCAAGAGTTCTTTGGTTCGCCCAAAGGGCATTTTCACACGTGAAGGAACGCCGCTGAGAAAATCGACGATCCGGTTGTTCAAGAGGGGAACCCTGGCCTCGAGAGACGCCGCCATGGTCATGCGG
>MNYA01000464.1 GCA_001872985.1 bacterium CG2_30_54_10
CATTCACCTTTTCTTCAATTTTCCCAAACAGGTAAACTCGTAAGTGTTTAGCCTTCTGAAGCGAATACCTCGAAACCTTGCTCCAACAGACACTTTGGAAAATTTTCATGATGGCAATCGATGACCGAGCAAAACATTGATCTGATCAACGTTTGAGGCAGCTTAACTTCAGACCGCCAAACTCATTCGTAAACTCTTAATTTTTTTCCTTCCACTCCAGATCTGCGTTAATCCGCGTTTATCTGTGGCAAAAAAATCCTTTCCTTTTTTCTGTTTTTTCGTTTCCTCTGATTTTTCGCCTTTCTTCTTTCATTACGCTAAACTCTTACCAAATTTCAATTCGTTTTTGAAAATCAATACCACTTTTTGAGAAGACTTCCAGGGTAGTAGTGAGCCAGGATGCGGTCGAAGGTCCAGCCGCGCTTGGCCAGGGCTTGAGCGCCGGTCTGGCACATTCCGACACCATGACCGAAACCAGCGCCTGAAAGATCGGCGCCGACGATGTAGCCTGCGGAATCGAGCTTCCAGGCGGCGATAAAACACGAGCTTCGAAGACTCCCGAGAAGCTGTCTGATGGTCAGTTCTTTTTTTACGGTTTTGGTTTCCTGGTCGCCGATAAAACTCATCTGGTAGATTCGGCCCGAGAAACCGCGTGCGAGGTCCGTGACCCTTTTGATCCGTCCGATTCCGAGTTTGCTCTCTACGGTCTTCCAATCTGGGGCCGAGATGGTCTTGTTCCAGCGGAATTTGTCGCCGCCCTCGACGCTCGGATCATTGCAGAAACAGTCTGCAGCCAGATTTCGGATGAACCTCCCGGCCTGCTCTTCTTCTGAAAGATCGAGCGGAAGAGGGGCGGCGGTGTCCCAGATACCTATCAAAACCGGATCGGGCTCCGTGGTCCAGACAAGGTGGTTGGCCTCCCCATGTCCGCCACAGTTCGAGGCATACACGGCATCCAGGATGCTGCCGGATTGATGGGCAAGCACCATCCCACGGGTCGGGGCGATCTTCAACGCAATCGATGCGACGTAGGGGGTTTCTCCCCCGTAAACCTGACAATGCTGCTCCGAGCATGTGTCGAAGCCCTCGCCTGCATGATTCACCCCGATCGAGGACATGATTTCGCCGCGTGCGGCGACGGCCTGGGCTTGGAGTGCCCCTACATCAGCCTTCGCGGAGATCTCCGAAGGAACGATTCCGGCCAGAACCGAATCGAGGTCAGATTGTAGAACGCAGTCAAGGGCATCGTGGGCTCCCCATCTGACGAGAAGACGGCCGCGATAGTCTCTGTCTTCGAAGCCATGCCAGGGATAACCGGCGGCGAATTCGACCTTGTACAAATGGATCAATTGTGTCGGTTCGAGCGCGAGTTCCTGGCCGACGGCCTGTACTTCACCGTTGATTTTCAAGGTTACTCGGCCTTGCGAGAGATTGACCACCTCTTCATGCACGAACGGGGACCCCCCGGACTCGCTCAGCGAAGCGACGAGCTCCCCGGCCGATGCGAAATCGCCGAAGATGCCTACTCCAACGAAGGTTCGACGGCCATCAGCCGCGAAGGAGCGGCCGCCGGGACCGGAAAACTCCCGGCCGAGGACGATGGTGTGAACTGGCCAGCCGGCGGCTTTCCATGCGGAAACCGATTCGTCGGTTTTCGGTGCATCGCGGAATGGAATATCGGCAACAATTACATGGAAGCGCTTTAGGGCGCTCGCCACGATGGTTCCTTCAATCTTGCATTTGTCTGAGGGTTTAATCCATTTTTTTCTGCCGCCCAGCTCCCAGGCGGCTCCGTTGGGGCAGTTGAACTCGATTGCGTTGGGATATTGGGCAACCTTGATGAGAATCTGTCGCTCACCGGCCTCAAGGGCAAGATTGCCAAAAAAAAGAATGAAAACGAAAAAAACGGCCATTGCCGGGGCTGGACCGCGCATGGCAATCCGCTCCGCAAAAGAGGCTACCCATCGGCTTAGACAGATACAGATCCGCATGCCAGCCTTCCCTCGTTTCAGTTCAGCGATTGAAAAATTGAAGAGCCATTTGCAGGATAACACAACCCTGACCCGAGAAGAAGGGGCCAGGATTAACAATGTCAAATTTAGGCATTGTCTGTAAGTGTTTAGCCTGCTGAAGTGAATACCTCGAACCCTCGCTCAAACAGACACTTTGGAAAATTTACATGCCAATTATCGAGAAGTGGGCGTAATGTTGATCCGATCTGCGTTTGAGGCTTTTTGACTTCAGACCGCTAAACTCATACGGCTTAACTTAGTGGCATTCGGGGCACGCGCCCCCCTTCGCCTCGCGAAGTAAATCCGCGAGGCTCATCCCCTGCGGTCGGGCGCTTCGCGCTCTCCAGTGCGCTCTTATGCCTCCCCCGGATTATTGAGATGATACCCCGATCAGTACCATTTAACCAGGCGTGAGCCGGGGAAATAGTGACTCAGGATCTTTCCGTAATCCCAGCCCTCGCGGGCGAGATACTGGGCGCCGGTTTGGCACATTCCCACACCGTGTCCCCATCCGGCGCCCATGAACTCAGCTCCGGAAATGAAGCCGGCTGAATCGCGCTTCCACGCAACGATGAAGCAGGCGCTTCGGAGACCGCCGAAAAGCTGGCGGATCTTCAGTTCCTTCATGACCGACTTGTCACCTGTTTTGCCATGAAGAGTGATTTTGTACAAACGCCCTGAGGGGCCTCTGGCAAAATCGTCAATGCTCCGAATCGGGCCGACTCCGGCGGCTGACTCAACTTTTTTCCAGTCGGCGGCAGAAAGGTTTCGGGTCCAACGGAACTTGTCGCCCCCCTCGACCGTGGGATCCTGACAGAAGCATTGCGGAGGATTTCTGATGAAGCTTGCCACGTCGGTTTCGTTCGTGAGGTCAAGGGCGGGCGGGATAGCGCAGTCCCAGACCCCGATCAGATAAGGATCGGGCGGGGAAGTCCAGACCAGGTCGTTTCTGTCACCGTGGCCTCCACAGTTTGCGGCGTAGACGGCGTCAATGATATCGGCTTTTGCGGACTGCAACAAATAACCGGCAGTCGGGGCGATTATCACGGCGATTTTTTCAGAAACCGAGTCATCTCCGGAATAGACCTGACAATGCTGTTCGGAGCAGAAATGGAAACCTTCTCCAATGTGGCGGAGACTCATCTTGGACAGGATCTCGCCCCTTGCCGCTATAGCCTGCGTCTGAATAGCTCCTGGAGCGGCGTTGCTGGAGATTTCCGAGGGGACCACTCCGGCAAGGATATGTTCGAGGTTGGTCGTAAGGACGCAGTCAAGGGCATCCTGCGCTCCCCATCCGATTGTTATTGGGCCGCGAAATCTGCGGTCGGCGTATCCATGCCAACTGTAGCCGCGTGCGAACTCGACTTTCCGAATGGCGACGTCGGGCGTCGGGGACAGGGAGAGCGGTCCGGAACCGCGAGCAACCCGGCGGCCATTCACCGAAATGGCGATTTTCCCTTTCGACCGAGAAAGAATCTCTTCGAAGATCCAGTTGGAGATGGTTTTTGCCGACAATTCATCGCTCAACTTCTGGGCTGATTCGCGAGTATCGAATTGGCCTACTCCGATGAAAAGAACCCTGCCATCGTAAGAGTGGGATAGGCTTCCAGCCTGGAATGTGTGGACCGCCCTGCCGGTCGCCCGCCACTTTGCAAGAGACTCCGCCACTTTTAGCGGCTCCCGCATCGGGAGCGACTCCACCATGACGTGGAAGCGTTTTTTGGCATGAGTCTCAAGAACGCCGGTTATTTCGCAACGGTCTTTCTTATTCAAACGTCCTGATGCGGAGCCCAGTTTCCAGGTTCCGCCCTGTTCCATCTGGAGCAAAAGCGATTTTGGAAACTCAGCGACCTTGATCTTCACGATCGGAGGCCCAGCCAGAACCCCGGTGGGGAAAGCGGCAATCAGGAACATTGCCAAGGTCAATAGCAGGCACAACGTGGGAATCCGGGAGCGTTTTGTTGGAGTCATCCGAAGTGTTTTCCTTTCGATTGCGGGCAGTCGTACCAATCAGCCAAGAACAAGGTCGGCGGAAGGTTTCAGCCAGGGGGCAAGCTGTCGGGGCTGCCGGACCAGCTCTAACAGAGGGAAGGTTGATGATGGAAACTTCAATTTCCAATCTCCTTTGGGGTCGGCGCCGGTGGTGCATGCTTTCGGGTGCCAGGAATCGCCGATGATTGGGATTCCGGTTGCGGGATCGATCTGAAATCGTAGCATTTCCTCGGCTTCGCCGACGGCCTCGCGAGGGAGGCTGGCGCCGCGAATGTTAGCCCAGGATCGAAGGAAGGTCATTCCGCGTAACAGGTCGTAGTTGTAAAACCTCGGGAAACAAAGTTTCGTCCAGGTTTCATCGATGATTCGGTCAGGGTTTCGGGCGGAGCGGAAGAGCCGGTGGTTGAGGAGATATTCTGCTCCTCGATCCAGGAAGGTCAGCTCTTCGGAGGTGAACGGCCTGGGAGTGCAGTTCAAAATGGCTTCCATCGGGGGAAGGGTCGAAACGATGGAGCTTTTTGGCTCGGGTCTCGTGTAAGCCGCCTCGTCACAGTTCAATCCGCCATCGGGCAACTGGTAGCGAAGAAACCAATCACGGGCGAACGGCAGTTCACGATCCACATCAAGGCCCCAGGCGAAAAAAATCTGGTACAAGGTACCAAGCGCGCAATGGCAGAAAATATCTCTGACCGGGTCGATGCCTGGAGGAACATCCTCGATCCGAAATGGGAAGCGATCGAGGTATTGTTTGCAAACTGTTTCGAGCAAGAGCTGAATCGATTTTTCAGGAATTTGCTTAACGGCTCCCATCTCGAAAAGAAGGGTTATATGCCACCAAGGTGAGTTCCATTTCGGCCAATAGGCGTCTTTGGCCAGGCTTGAACTGGCGGCTTCGGATTGAAGGTAGGTGAGCGACGCTTCAATTGCTTTGGAAAGCCTGGTTTCACTTTCCGGGTTTGAAGCTTGAGGGATTGCGGCCGGGATCGGACTAACAGGTTCTCGGAGTGCACGGAAGAGGATTCCATGATTGGATGCGATTGTTTCCCTGGCTTTCTCGACGGCGCCACCACGCCTTGCGAGAAAAATGGCGACTTTGGTTTCCCCGTTGGCTTGCTTTAGAAGGGTTTCCGCACTTTCTCGTGGAACATTTCCGGCTTCGGCGACGATCCGGATGGCGCGATCCTGCAGCTTCGCGTTGGTTGCCCTGAGATCAACCATCAGATTCTGGTACACTTTTCCAAAACGAATCATCGCTGATGATGAGAGCAGGTTCAGAACCATCTTGCAGGCGGTTCCGGATTTCAGGCGCGTCGAGCCGGTAATAACCTCGGGGCCGACAATCGGGTTCAGAAGAACGTCGACTGGCGGGAAAGGTCCGCGGGGGTTGCAAGTCAGGAGAATAGTTTTGCAGTGGGATTCACGGGCGAAGGCGAGGCCGGAGCGAACGTAGGGCGTCAAGCCGCTGGCGGAAATTCCAAGAAGGATGTCGGGCGGTTTCAGGCTGGCAGCGGAAAGGTCTTCCTCGGCCGCGATCTGATTGTCTTCTGCGCCTTCCACTGCCTGAGTGACAGCTTTGCGGCCGCCGGCGATCAGTGCGACCGCAAGCTCCGGAGCCACGCCGAAGGTCGGCGGCAGTTCTGATGCATCGAGGATTCCAAGACGGCCGGAAGTTCCGGCTCCAAGGTAGATCAGGCGGCCACCTTCCTTGATGGCTTCAAACAGAAGATCCACCGCGCGAGTCAGTTCAGCGGCAATGGCCTCAACCGCGGATGCTACCGACTTGTCAGCCTCGAGAAACAGACGGACGATCTCGGCAGTTGATGCGCGGTCAATGAAGGTCGTTCGGGGGTTCCGGGTTTCGGTCAGCGAAAGCGGCTGGCCCTTCAGGTCAGAGGGCTGTGTCATTTTAGGGTCTCCAGAGATGTCATTTTGATATCAAACTAGTATCATCTGTTTGCCGCATGCGGCCGAGGCCCGGCCGCGCTTGTTTCAGAGGGGATGGAAGCCTGAAAAAATTTTGGGGTTTTAGCGTCGGCGAGGCGGGAGACAGCGGTTCGGGCGGCCGCAGCATCGGACGTTACATTTTTCAAGTGCAGGAGAAGGGGACCCCAGGCGGGCGCAAAGCATGGGGAACGCCAAGCGAATTTTCCGGGGAAAGTCTTTGTGAGCGCGGCTTGGGAAAGCGTGATGCAACCGGGCCAATATTTCCAAAGAGCACCAAGGCCGGAAAATGGGATCGGAGCAAGAGCGGAAAGTGGGGGCAGGGCGGGGACGGGA
>MNYA01000154.1 GCA_001872985.1 bacterium CG2_30_54_10
TTGAGATTGCGCCCTTTCGGGCTGGAGTATCAAAGCAAGAACCGTGCAGTACCGGCGGTGCCACCCCCGCATTGTCTGGTTTAAATGCCAACTTTGACGTCGCTCAGGGCAGGCTTCGATGCCCCATGGCGATTGGCCTCATTCGCTTTCATAAATTTCATTTTCGTTTTTTGGGTTTTGTCTTTCTTCCCTTGCTTTGCTTCCTTTGCTCCTTCTTCCTGACCGGCACGTCTTTCGCCGCGGAACTTCCGGAAAACCTGTCCGTTTTGATCGTGACATTTGATATCCCAGAACGTGGCGGTTCCTTCCTTTCAGAAAACTTGAAAAAGCTTCTCCAGGAGAGCCTCTCTCCCGCATCCGGGCCGTCGCTCGGGAATTTCCTGCTTTCAAAAGGCGCGAAATGGACGACAATGGAGACCCCCGGCACGATACAGCTCGGCTTGTTTCTCCCGCTTTCCTCAGACGAAGCCGAAGAAATCTCTTCCGTTTTTCTGAAGCATCTTGTCGTTCAGCTCATAGGCAATCGCTTTTCTCCTCAGCCTCCCACCATCAACGACCTGATCCGCGGTTATTGCAGAAACGGGGTCATTCTTCGCCAACGCAAGCCCAAAGTGACTATCTGGCTCCAAGGTGGCATTCAAAAAGCCAGTAAGAAACTTTCGGAAATCGTCTCTTCGATCGACCTTTCCTCGAAAGACAACACCGGTCTAACCTCCGGCGCGGATTTGGTCTTGCCCAATGAGATGCCTCGTGTTATCCATATTGCCGTCTGGAACAAGCTGTCTGCCAACGCCATCGTTAGCGCGAAATTTCTCGGGGAGCGGTTTCTGCGTTTGCCGATGGCCAATCAGGCATTCTCTTACGACATCTGGACATTTCCTGATGGGGTGGTCTTATCACTCGTGGCAACCGCCACTCTGGAGCACCTTTGGGAAAAAGACGGCATGATAGCAGATTTCATCCAAATTCACGAGCAGGTCGCCTCCACCCCACAATGGAATGCTTTTTCTACGCAATGTTCCGGAATCCAGGAGGCTGAGCAATGCGACCTTGAAAAAGGCGCATTCCTCTCGGCCTGGGTCCAGCATCTCGGCATGAAAGACGACCTGCGAGGGAAGTTCGATTTCACCCCGCCCGACCGCCGTGAAAGGGTTGTTTGCCTTCCCCACCCTTCCCAGCATAGAGTTGTTTCCCAACTCGATTTCAACCCACGATTCGCGGCTTTGTTCGATCGCGACCTGGAGGATTCGGTTTTTCTGGTCGTCGCGTTGCGGGGAAATCGAGCCCTCCTGGAAAAAATCGGCCCAAGAATCGACCAGGCAGGAATTCCAGAGCTTTCGGGGATTACCTGGGAAACCACTTCGGATGGGCAGTTCCAGATGACTTGGCGCATTCCCCGCTCGGCGGTTTCATATTCCTTGGCGACTGCACGCTCCGCCCTGGGGGCCATTCTCAAATCAGAAGGGGTTGAGATCCCTGTTACAGGCTCATTTTCAGGGCTTCAGATTGCTGTTACCGGAGCCAGCTCGTTAAAGCCATTTCATCTTTTCGGCCTCCTGCAACAAGGTTGGCCGGGGCTTTCCGCCCAGGCGCCCGCAGGAAGGTCTCTCGATCTACAGATCCTGAGGACGATTCTCGATCTCCCCGCCGCACCTGTTTCGACCATCAAGGGCCGCTGGACAATCAAGACCGCAAAGTCCAAAGGGGTGGCTCAGCTCATCGCCCACCTCCTTCTCCTTGACGTTTTTCCAGCCGCAATCGAAGGCGTTGACAACCTCTTTTGACCGGAAATTCCCCGTCCGGTTCCGGCCGACAACTCCCCGTTTAAAAAGGAACAGGGTGGGTTGGGAGGTTTTGCAGCCTTCGGCTTCAATCAAAAAATGCCGATAACGGTAGCGAATTGTCGTCTCTTCCGACAGACCGGGAGGATATCGTGGAACAACAAAATCGCTCCGGACTCAGAGAACTTCAGATAGCTCAAGGCTTGGTCGCTCTTCGATGGGCCGCCATTCCCCTATTGTTCGGTTTTAGCCTGCTGGCCACTCGCCTTTTGGGTATGAGCTTCCAGATAACACCGATCTATCTTCTTTGCTGCCTGCTGGCAGTTCTAAACGTGTTCTTCACCGTCCATATTGCCCTCCTATCCCGGCAACTGCTCTTGCGCCGTGGTCCGCCCGCCCTCAAACGTTTCCTTCTGACCCTGATCAATCGTTTTCTCCTCCGCATTCGAGAAGGGGGTATCCGCGCCTTTTCAACCTTTCCCCGAACCGGATTGCGCGTCCTGAGCATTCTTTACCTGCTCGTGCTGGAATCCCTGAAAGGGGTCCGGTTCAATTTCATGTCACTCGCCAACATCATGCACACGCAGGTCATCATTGACATCCTTCTTCTAACGTTGCTCGTCCGCTACACCGGTTCACCCGAAAGCCCACTAATTTTCCTGACCGTGATTCCGGTCATTGTTGCCGGCGCCGTAATGGGCTTCTACACCGGAGGAATCTACGCCATCCTCAGCGCCTCCGCCTATCTTGCCCTGTGCCTGCTGATTAACGCCAGGCTTTTGACCCATATCAAATTCTACGGCCCTCAGATCGGGGATCTGAGCAACTCACCCGAATGGGCTGTTTCCAGCTTTTTTACCCTGCTGGTTGCCTTGCTCGGTACCGCTTATCTTGCCCACAATCTCACCTCCGTTTTCAAAGAGAGGATCTTCTTCCTCAACCAACTTCTGGAAAAAAACCGAAGAGATGCGATCGCGCAAACGAATGTCGCTGACAACGTTGGTTCGGCTTGGTTCATCCTGGACCCGCAAGGAGTGATCCTCAAATTCAAAAAGGGAAGATCGGGAATTTTTCCCGCTGACCTTTTAGGAAAAAATGTGCTCGAGGCGATTCCGTCATTCAAACAGTACGGAATGGGATACGTTATTCAGTCCGTCCTTACCGGCAATCGGCCCCGTGAAATTGAGCGGCTCAGGCTCCAGGCTGGTGAGGGAGTGACCCACACCCTGTCTTGTCGCCTCATTCCGCTCACCGATGCCGAGAAACGCCCTCTGATACTGCTCATTGCGGACGACATGACCGAATCCCTTTACAATAAGGAACGGGTCGATGAACTGAAATCAAGCCTCAATTCCACCCGCGCCGAACTCGATAAAACCGCCCTGGAAGAGAAAGAAGCCAATCAGCATTTGATGAAGACCCTCAAGATTGCCACGGAGCGGTCCGTCGAGATCGAGAACATGTCGCATAACCTGAAGGAGCTTGAATCGGCAAAAGCCGCTCTCGACGAGCAGGTCGCCGGAATGATGGCTGAAATTGCCGGGCTGAAATCCTCTAACGATACGCTGGGCGCCGATATCAGCGACAAGCAGGTCATCCTCGAAGAGGTCATCGAGCTCTTGAAAAACTGCAACCAGCTCGACGCCCTCTCCGCAATGATCGAACGACGAACCAAGGCACTTTTCAAGCTTGATAATACCTGCCTGCACATTTTCCGAAGCCCCGGCCTCCCTTCGCGGATGACGGAGATCCTTGACACCCGCAAGGCTTCCCCCCGACTGCTCGATCTTCCCAGAAAAAACCCGAAGGTTCTCGAACCCGTCCTCAACGATGGGCAGCCTGTCATCATAAAAGCGGAGGTGCATCCCGACAACTCCGCTTCAATGGCTATTTCTAACGGTCCGATCCAGCGCCTGGTCGCTTACATTCCAGTCCGCTTCGGCAAGGAAGTCCTCGGAATGATGATGCTCGAACGGTTCGGGTCTGATGAAAACCCGGAGAAGATGCTATCCATGCTCACCTACTACTTGTCCCATACCGCGATAGCATTGAAAAATGCGATCGCCACACGGAATCTGGAATCCCAGCGCCAAGGTCTGGCTACCACCATTAAAGCTCTCGAAACCCAGATCGACGCGTTCATGGAACTGGCACGCTTGACCCCCGGCGATGAAGAGCATCCATACCAGAAATTCATCCGAACCCTCGGCCACATCTGCGGCGCCCTCGACGGGGTCATCCTCCGCATTCACAGCGATGGAACCATCCAACCGCTCGCCCGCGTAGATACCAGCCGCAAAGTTGATTTGCGGCCCGTCGAGGAGAACGTCCTGAAGACCATCAGGGCAAACCCTTCACATAAGGCCATCCTGAAAGAGTCTACCGACGGAATTACCCTTGTCGGATACCCACTCGGCCAGGGCAACAGACTCTGTGGCGCTTTGTTCATGCAGGTTCCGAATTCAGACCCAGCCCTCATCGCATTGCTGGACGTCGGGGCAAAGTTGTCCGCCGACAGCCTTGCGCTCTATATCCTGAACGAGGAAAAGGAACTCTGGGAAAACTTCTACAAAGCCAACCTGACTGCCTGAGGCGAGGCCGGCAAAGAAGCCTGAATTATCGGGAAATTTTATCTACTCAATAATTCGGGGAAACTCAATGATTCCTGTCGCAAGAGATTTCTCCCTGCGGTCAAAATGACAGCATCGTTTGTCATTCCGAACGAATGTGAGGAATCTCGCTTTATGTTGAGAATCGGCTAATGCCCCCCCCTTTTTGAGCAGATACGGGAAATTTTATAGTATTCCCTGTACCAACTCACGAACCGCTCAATTCCGATCTCAAGCGGGGTTGAGGGGGCGAACCCCACATCGCGGCGAAGGTCTTCAACGTCCGCGTAGGTAGCTCGAACGTCACCCTGCTGCATGGGCTTGAAAATTTTTTGAGCGTTCATCCCAAGCTTGTCTTCAAGAATTTCGATGAACCGGAGAAGCTCGACCGGCTGGTGGTTTCCGATGTTGTAAAGCCTGTAGGGCGCATTGCTCGAAGCGGGGTCAGGCTCGGCCCCGGACCATTTCGGGTTCGGAATTGGGATCCGGTCGCAGACCTTGGCTACCCCCTCGACGATGTCGTCGACATAGGTGAAGTCACGCTGCATTTGTCCCTTGTTAAAAACCTCGATGGGCTTCCCGGCAAGTATTGCGCGGGTAAAAAGGAACAAAGCCATGTCCGGTCGGCCCCACGGCCCGTATACCGTAAAGAAGCGAAGCCCGGTAACTGGCAGTCCATAAAGATGCGAGTATGTATGTGCCATCAACTCGTTGGCCTTTTTGGTCGCCGCATACAGTGAAACCGGGTGGTCAACGTTGTGATGTACGGAAAAAGGCATGACGGTATTGGCTCCATAGACGGAACTCGAAGATGCATAGACAAGGTGCGAAATCTTTGAATGACGGCACCCTTCAAGGATGTTCACGAAGCCGGTCAGGTTGGAATCGACGTAGGCGAAAGGGTTCTCTATGCTGTATCTGACCCCGGCCTGCGCGGCAAGGTTCACCACCCGATCGAATTTGCTTCCATGGAAGAGCTCTGCGATGCCAATCCGATCGGCCAGATCGGCCTTCACGAATCTGAAACCCGGAATCTTTTCGAGAATGGTCAGCCGAGCCTGCTTCAGACTTACCTCATAATAATCGTTCAGGTTGTCAAGGCCTACCACTGTGTCACCGCGCCCCAACAAATAACGCGAAAGGTGGAACCCGATGAAACCGGCCGCCCCCGTCACCAAGATGTTCATTCCCGGCATTTCTGTTCCTCAACCGATGAAGATGTTATGCAGGCTAGCGATTCTACCCTCCCCATTTTGTTTCCACAAGCCCCTAAAACACCGACACTTTGAAGCCTTCGCGATTTCGACGATCTACGTAATTTCAGGTGGTGTCCTGGTTTAATACTACAACGGCACTTGCTTTACCAGAACCGTTGGTGAAGCCGCTTTTCGCAGAATCGCGCAAAAATCAGGAAACCACGATGCAATCAAGATCTACGAAGAAAAGTGCCGTTGTAGTATTAACTGATGTTGAACCACAAAGCACGCAAAGGTCACAAAGGGAAAAAATTAAAAATTCTCTTAAAAACCCTTTATTCAACGGCCTTTGTGTTCTCCGTGATCTCTGTGATCTCTGTGATCTCCATAATCTCTGTGGCTTCTTGCGTTTCTTTGTGGTAGTCTGGTCTCGTTGGTAGGCGCACTTAACATCATACTAAATTCCGTATCTACTCAATAATTCGGGGAAACTCAATGATTCCTGATGCAAGAGATTTCGTAACTTCTCAAAAAAGGGGGGCACGCGCCCCCCTTCGCCTCGCGAAGTGAATTCGCGAGGCTCATCCTCCGCGGTCGGGCGCTTTGCGCCCTCCGGTCTGCCTTCACTCTTCCC